>JAGWLJ010000126.1 GCA_028873275.1 Pseudomonadota bacterium | reverse complement strand
ATAAGCATCGACGGCGGCGGTAATGCCGCCGGTGACTTTTTCGCGATAGGCTTTCGACGACAGCAACTTCTCTTCCTGGGGCTCCGACAGGAACCCGGTTTCCACCAGCACCGATGGTATATCCGGCGCCTTGAGCACGGCGAATCCGGCGAAGCGGTGCGTATTTGACAGCAGTCGCACCTTGCCGTCAAGCGAGGTGACGATGAGATCGGCCAGCAGCGCCGAGCGGTTCATGGTCTCACGCTCGGCCAGCGAGATCAGGATGCCGGCCACGTCGTTGCGCTCGTCCGACAGATCCACTCCGGCCAGCACGTCGGCCTTATTTTCGCGCGCCGCCAGCGCCGCTGTTTCCTGGTCGGAGGCTTTTTCGGACACGGTGTAGACCGAAAGGCCGCGCACGTCGTCCGGCGCCGAATCGGCGTGGATCGAGATGAACAGGCTGGCTCCTGCCTTGCGCGCCAGGGCGACGCGCTGCCGCAGCATAATGAAATCGTCGTCGTCGCGCGTCAGCATTACGCGGTAGTGCCCGCTTTTAAGTAATTTAGCCTTAAGGAGCTTTGCGTATTCAAGGGTGATGTCCTTTTCCTCGATGTCGTCCGGGCCGATGGTGCCGGGGTCGACGCCGCCATGGCCGGGATCGATGGCGATCAGCGGCTTTTCCGGCTTATGAGGCTTTTTTACCTCTTTCTTTGCCTCTTTGGCTGTTTTCTTAGGTTCGATTTTTTGCGGCTCTTCCTCACGCTTCTGACTAACTGACGGTTTCTCCGCCCCCTCCGCTGCGATGGTGATCACTAATTCAGGATGCCTGCCGTCTTTTTTATCGATGCCGACGATCTGCACCGGCTGGCTAAGATCGAATACGAAGCGCGAAGTCTCCGGCGTGAACTGACCGTAGCGCGTTTTTTTGATCAGGGTTCCCTTATAGGAGGAGGGCAGCGCTGCTTTCGGCTTGCCGGGGAGCGACGGGACGTCGACCACCAGCCGGTCGGGATTGGGGACGGTGAAAACCTTGTGCGAAGATACGTCAGGGACGCTCAGCGTGATAATCTCCTGCTGGCCGTCTGCGCTGATGGCAACCATGTCGGCGGCGAGGGCATCGAAAGTGGGAAAGGCGATCAGGAGGACAATTAAATAAAATATATTTTTCATTTGGTTATTTAATCACCCTCCGCAGCAGGATGAAGGTGATGATGCCTTTTCATAAGCGCATGTCAAGCGCAAGCAATATAATATTTCATCTGCCGCGGGCGGGGAATAATTATGGGATTGTATAATCCTTTTTTTACTATTATATTGTATTCACAGAACGTCCTGCACTGGGCAGGGCGTGAAAGAATTAAGGGCAGGGGCCGCCGCGCGGATCAATGAAGCCAGCGGGCGCTGCCGTAAGTTTTTTTAGATAACCTCGACCTTACGGTACGAAATTTCAGTTTCTATGGATTGTTTATTCCGCCAACCTCCGCACAGCATCATCTCGCTTCGGGCATTCCGAAACGGAGGCGGCGGCGTATTGCCATCGGTGAAGCCTTATTCGCCAGACTAAAGACTGAGTGACGACCGTGGGGCGACATATAAGGAGTCGCCATCATGGCAAAAAGAATGTTAATCGATGCCCAACATCCGGAAGAAACCCGGGTGGTCATCGCCGATGAAAACCAGGTTTACGATTTCGATTTCGTAAGCGCCGCCCGCAAACAGCTCAAGGGCAATATTTACCTCGCTAAAATCACGCGCGTCGAGCCGTCGCTGCAGGCCGCCTTTGTAGAATATGGCGGCAACAAGCAGGGCTTCCTGCCCTTCTCGGAAATCCACCCCGATTATTATCAGATTCCCACTGCCGATCGCAGGCGACTGATGGAAGAAGCTGAGCAGGAGGCGCCGGAAGCGCCGGAGCCTGCCAGAACGGAAGCTGAAGCCGCTGCGCCTGCGGATAGCGCCGCAGCAGAGGAAACCTCTTTCCCGGCCACTGCGCCGGAGACGGAAAACCCTGAAGCCACGGCTCAGCCGGCGGAAGGAGATTCAGAACACCCGGCTTACCTGATGCAGGGCGCCATCGATGTATCCATCAGCGAGGAAGTGGAGCCGGAAGAAGGCGAGCAACATGCTATTGAAGCGCCTGCTGCCGAACACTCTGAGCAGACCGCCGCGGAAGCGGCAACTGAAGAAGCCAAACCCGAAGCCACTCCCGCCGAGGAAGTGGAAACCCTTCCTAATGAGGAAGAGGAAGTCCGCAACCGTCCCAAGCGTAATTTCTTCAAGCGCTACAAGATTCAGGAGGTCATCCGCCGCGGCCAGATCGTGCTGGTGCAGGTGATCAAGGAAGAGCGCGGCAATAAAGGCTGCTCGCTGACGACCTACTTGTCGCTGCCGGGCCGCTATTGCGTGCTGATGCCCAATTCGCCCAAGGACGGCGGCGTGTCGCGCAAGATCGCCAGCACCGACGACCGCAAGCGTCTCAAGGCCATCTACCAGGAACTGAAACTGGCGGCGGGTATGAGCGTCATCATTCGCACCGCCGGCATGGACCGCACCCGCGCCGAGATCAAGCGCGACTACGATTACCTGGTCAAGCTGTGGAACCAGATCCGCGAGGACACACTGGCCTCGACCGCCCCTGCGCTGATCTATGAGGAAAGCGACATCATCAAGCGCTCCATCCGCGACCCGTACAGCAACGATATCGAGGAGGTGATCGTCGAGGGCGATTCGGGCTACAAAGCGTCCAAAGAATTCATGAAACTGCTGCTGCCCAGCCATACGCCCAAGGTCAAGCATTACAAGGAGGCCACGCCGCTGTTCTACGCCTATAATATCGAGGACCAGCTGCTCTCCATGCATGACCCGGTGGTGAAGCTCCGTTCGGGCGGTTATATCGTCATCAACCCTACCGAGGCGCTGATTTCCATCGACGTCAACTCCGGCCGTTCTACCGGCGAGCGCAACATCGAGGAGACCGCGACCAAGACCAACCTCGAAGCCGCTGCCGAAGTGGCCCGTCAGCTGCGTCTGCGTGACCTGGCGGGGCTGATCGTTATCGACTTCATCGACATGATGGAATCGCGCAACCGCCGCAACGTTGAGCGGGCCCTGCGCGACGCTCTCAAGGCCGACCGCGCCAAGCTGCAGCTTGGCCGCATCAGCCCGTTCGGCCTGCTGGAGATGTCGCGCCAGCGGCTGCGCCCCAGCATCACCGAAAGCAATATGGTGCAATGCCCGCACTGCATCGGCCGCGGCGTCATACGCTCCAACGAATCGATGAATATTCAGATGATCCGCGCCATCGAGAAAGAGGCCAGCACCGGCACCTGGGGCAGCTTCCGGCTGATCGCGCCGCAGGCTGTGTCGCTGCACCTGCTGAACCACAAGCGCGACATCCTGCGCGCCATTGAGCAGCGCTATGAGGTTACCGTGCAGGTGCTGATCGGGCCCGATCTCACTGCTTCCGAGTTCAATCTGGAAAAAATGCGCCGCGCGCAGTCGGAACGCAACGCTTCCCGTGAGCCACAGCGCGAACGCCAGGAACGCCGCCCGCAGCCGCAGGGCGAGGAAATAACCGGCGCGACGGAAGAAGCCGTCAACGACAATGCCGGGCCGTCGGAAACTTCCCGCGAGGAAGGTTATGGCAAAGGCCGCCGCCGTGGACGCCGTGGCGGGCGTGGCCGCGACCGCTACGACCGTCCGGATCGCCAGGAGCGGCAGGATAGGCAGCCCGCCATGACGGATCACACGGAAGCCGAGCAGGCTGTTGAATCCTCTTTAATGGAAACCGCTGATGTGGGCGAGCAGCCTTCCGAACGTTCTCCCCGCCAGCGCCGCGAGCGCGGTGGAAGGGGGCGGCGCAAATGGCGCGACCGCGATCAGCGCAGTGAGCGTCGTGAGGGCGAGCCGCAGGCAGCGCAGCCGCGTGAATGGCAAGAACCTTCCCGGAGCGACAGCGTCATGCTGCCGGCATTTGCAACGGAAAAGGCCGTTCCTGTGCCGGCGCATGTTCCTGAGCCAGCGGCTGCCGCGGCACCGCTGCCTTCCACTCCACGCGATCCCAATGCCCCGCCCAAAAGAGGCTGGTGGCAAAAGATGATCCAGCTGGATAGTTGACCAGCCAGGGATTAGGTCCATTTCTTAGGACACCGGAGAAAATCCGGTGTCCTTTTTATTTATGGACAGAGCTCCGGGCATAATAACAAAAATATTATGTTATTATTATAAATTTGACACATCAATCTTATTTTAATATAATTTTAACCGGTATATTATGTGAAATGGTTATGTCAGAAATTTACAAAAAAACCCGCGCGCAGTTCAATCAGGAAGTGGTTTTTGCCGGTAATGATCGCATTCATTTTATCGCCGTATCCGAGCCGCATACTCCGCACTATAAGCGGTGGGAAAAGCTGGCGAGTGGCATAAAGTCCGAGCGCACGCTGCGCATCGGGTTTCTTGACCCGAATCGTGATGCCGCCGCGCTCAAGAATATCGTCATGGAAATTACTGAAAAAGCGCATGATCGTTTGGGCGGTGAAAGTCTGGAGCTGAAGGACGGCTTGCAGCCGGTGCGCGGGAAAGGCATCAACGGATCCAGAGAAACTATCGAATGGAGTGGCCTGCCGGACGATACATCCTTCATTCGCTCCCTGCTGAAAAAATTGCAGGAACACGATCTGATTTCCAAAGAAGAAAAGGCGCAGGCATTAGAGGAATTAGGGATAAAAGAGCGGCCTCATAAAACGCACAGGCCGGGGCCTGCGGTTGGGGCTTTTATTTAGCGCGTTAATGCACCCCTTCCACCAGCTCATCCAGCGAAACTTGATTTCGCCCGGTGTGCTTGGCGATGTAGAGGCGCTGGTCGGCGATTTTGTAGAGGGTGTTGGCGTCGAGATTCTGGTCGAAGCGGGCCGAGGCGATGCCGATCGATACCGTGCAGCCGAACAGGTGATTCTCCTCGCCTAGATTAAAGGTCTCCTGTGCCACTGAGGAGCGGATGCGCTCGCCGACCCAATAGGCGCCACTGGCCGGCGTTTCCGGCAGTATGACCCCGAACTCGCCGCCGCCGACGCGCGCGCCAGTGTCGGTTTCGCGCAGGCAGGAGGCAATAATGCGGGCGATGCCCTGCAGCACGCGGTCGCCGATCTGCTGGCCGTAATTATTA
>JAGWLJ010000125.1 GCA_028873275.1 Pseudomonadota bacterium | reverse complement strand
TGGGAGCTGTGCGGCCAGAATTTCCGGGCATTGTGCGGCGCTAACACCAAACTGGAAAGTTTAAGAGCCCATGGCAAAAGAAATCGTCGGATACATCCAGCTGGAGATTCCTGCCGGCAAGGCCAACCCCTCGCCGCCGGTCGGCCCGGCCCTCGGCCAGCGCGGCCTCAATATCATGGAATTCTGCAAGGCGTTCAACGCCGCCACGCAGAAAATGGAGCCGGGCGCGCCAATTCCGGTAGTCATTACCGCCTATAAGGACCGCAGCTTCACCTTCGTCACGCGCAAGTCGCCGGTCTCCTATTACCTCAAGAAATTCGCCAAGATCCAGTCCGGATCGCAGACGCCGGGCAAGGATAAGCCGGCCGGCAAGATCACCATGACGCAGATCAAGGAGATCGCCAAGGAGAAGATGCAGGACATGAATGCCCATACCATCGACGCTGCCGCCGCTATGATCCGCGGTTCCGCGCTCTCCATGGGCCTCGAAGTGGTGGAGTCATAACATGCCAAGAATCGCCAAGCGCCGCAAAGCTCTCCTCGCCAAGGTCGATACAGCCAGGCGCTATTCGCTGGCCGATGCCGTCAAGCTGGTCAAGCAGTGCGCCGGCAGCAAGTTCGACGAAACGGTTGATATCGTCATGAATCTCGGCGTCGATCCGACGCAGTCCGACCAGAACGTGCGCGGCATGGTTTCCATGCCCAACGGCACCGGCAAAAAAATCAAGGTCGCCGTGTTCGCAAAAGGCGACAAGGCGGAAGCGGCCCTCAAAGCCGGTGCCGATTATGTAGGCGCAGACGATCTGGCTGAAAAGATCAATGCCGGTCTCACCGATTTCGAGCGCTGCATCGCTGCTCCCGACATGATGGGCGTGGTCGGCAAGCTTGGCAAGGTGCTGGGCCCCAAGGGTTTGATGCCCAATCCCAAGCTGGGCACCGTTACTCCCAACGTGGCCGAAGCGGTCAAGGCCGCTAAGTCCGGTCAGGTGGAATTCCGCCTCGATAAGGCCGCCATCGTGCATGCCGGCGTCGGTAAGGCGAGCTTCTCGGAAGAACAGCTGCTGCAGAATATCAAGGCCTTCATCGACGCGGTGGCCAAGGCCAAGCCGGCCAGCGTCAAGGGCAATTACATCAAAAAAATCGGCCTTTCCTCAACCATGGGGCTGGGGCTGAAGCTCGATCTGGCTGAACTCGGCCAGGCGGCGTAAGGAGAATCTATGAATCGTGCAGAAAAACAAGCGCTGATCGAAGACGTCAACGCCAGGTTCACCAAGGCGCAGATCGCGCTGGTGGTGCATAATAATGGGCTGACGGTGGCGCAGATGTCTGAGCTTCGCCGCAAGATGCGCGAGGCCGGGGCCGAATTCAAGGTAGCCAAGAACCGTCTGGCCAAGCTGGCGGCAAAGGACACCAAATTCGCCAATATCGCCGAGTTGCTCAAGGGCCCTACGGCGATTGCCACCTCGGAAGATCCGGTCGCCGTTGCCAAAGGCATCGTCGATTTCGCCAAAGCCAATGAGAAGCTGGTCATTGTCGGCGGCGCTTACGGCGAGCAGAAGCTCGATGTCAGCGCCATTCAGGCGCTCTCGAAGCTGCCCTCGCTCGATCAGTTGCGCGGCAAGATCATCGGCCTGCTGCAGGCACCGGCGCAGCGTATCGCCAGCATTCTCCAAGCCCCCGGCGGTCAGGTGGCGCGTGTAATCGCGGCGAAGAGCAAGCAGGGCTAGTCCATGATTGAATCATCCAATCAATCAAAGACTAGAATTGAAGCGGCCACGCAGCTCTTGCACAAAGGTGGATTGGTACAAGCCATAGCGAGCGTCAGTTGCGGAAGATTGACTACGGAAGAATTCGAACAGGCAATGAAGGTCTATGAGAAAACATTAAGTTGGCCTGAGCGTATTGAGCGAGGGATTGGTCGCCTCTTGGGCAAGTAATTGCGGAGTGGAAGAAAGAATATAACAAGAATTCTCGCGGTGAGATGCGCGCCGCTTGAAAAATGGATTAACGTTATTATTTACTTTAGGAGTTAAAACAATGTCTGCCAATTTAGCCAAAATCGTTGACGATCTCTCGGCGCTGTCCGTCATGGAAGCTGCCGAGCTTTCCAAGCTGCTCGAAGAGAAGTGGGGCGTGTCCGCTGCCGCTCCGGTGGCGGTTGCCGCCGCTGGTGGGGCTGCCAATGCCAATGCCGCTCCGGCCGAAGAGAAGACGGAATTCACCGTCATCCTCAAAGCCGCTCCCGCCGACAAGAAGATCGGCGTCATCAAGGTGGTGCGCGAAATCACCGGCCTGGGCCTCAAGGAAGCCAAGGACCTGGTTGAAGGCGCGCCCAAGGAAGTCAAGGCCGGTGTCAATAAGGCCGATGCCGACAAGTTCAGCAAGTCGCTCACCGAAGCCGGCGCGACCGTTGAAGTTAAGTAATTGTTTTAATTAGTAGTCAGGGCCGGGGCAGCGCATGGCGCCGCTCCGGTTTTGGCGTTTTCGTTATCTCCGCGCAGGTGGAGATCCATTCGCGAGTTAGATTCCCGTCTTTGCGGGAGTGACTAAGTAGAGGAACCATGGCCCAAGCAGTATCCCGTCTCTCATTCACCGCCCGTAAGCGCATCCGCAAAAGTTTCGGCCGCATCGAAACCGCCACGATGATGCCCAACCTGATCGAGGTGCAGAAGAATTCCTACGATCATTTCCTGCAGATTAATATCGCGCCGGAGAACCGTACCAATACCGGCCTGCACAGTGTGTTCAAGTCGGTGTTCCCGATCAAGGACTTCGCCGAGACGGCGACGCTCGAATTCGTCAGATTCAATTTCGACGCGCCCAAATACGATGTCGATGAATGCCGTTCGCGCGGCATTAATTTCAGCGCACCGCTGCGCGTGACGCTGCGCCTGATCGTTTGGATCGTCGACGAAGACACTGGCGCTCGCGAGATCAAGGACATCAAGGAGCAGGACGTCTACATGGGCGACATCCCGCTGATGACCGATAACGGCACTTTCATCATCAACGGCACCGAGCGTGTCATCGTGTCGCAGATGCACCGCAGTCCTGGCGTATTCTTCGACCATGACCACGGCAAGACGCACAGCTCCGGCAAATTCCTCTATTCCGCCCGCATTATCCCCTACCGTGGCTCATGGCTCGATTTCGAATTCGACGCCAAGGACATCGTCTACGCTCGTATTGACCGCCGCCGTAAAATCCCGGTGACGTCGCTGCTGCGCGCGCTCGATATGGACAACGAAGCCATCCTCAGCACTTTCTACACCAAGACTATTTATAAGAAACAAAAGGATGGCTGGTCAGGCAAATTTATCCCTGATGCCTGGAAAGGTATCAAGCTGACGCATGACCTGGTCGATGCCAGAACCGGCAAGACGGTGGCCGAATCCGGCAAGAAACTCAACGTTCGCCTGGCCAAGAAGCTGGCAGAAGACGGCCTCAAGGAGTATCTGGTTACTAATGAACAGCTGGCCGGAAAATATAACGGTGGCGACATCGTAAACCCTGAGACGGGTGAAATTTACATCGAAGCGGGGGAAGAAATCACCGCCGCCGCCATCGCCGCGCTCGAGGAAGCCGGTGTCAAAGACATCGCTGTGCTCGATATCGACCATGTCAATGTCGGTCCGTATATCCGAAACACCTTACTCGCCGACAAGAACACCAGCAAGGAAGATGCGCTGATCGATATTTACCGCGTTATGCGTCCCGGTGAGCCCACCACGCCGGAAGCCGCGGAAGCACTGTTCAAATCGCTGTTCTTCGACGCCGAGCGTTATGATTTATCGGCGGTCGGCCGCGTCAAAATGAATGCGCGCCTCAATCTTAGCACATCCGACGACGTTGGTATCCTGACCAATCAGGACATCATCGAAACCATCAAGGTACTCGTGGGTCTGAAAGATGGTATCGGGGAGATCGACGATATCGACCACCTCGGCAACCGCCGCGTGCGCTCGGTCGGAGAATTGATGGAAAACCAGTTCCGCATCGGCTTGCTGCGCATGGAGCGTTCGATCGTCGAGCGCATGAGCTCGGTCGACATCGACACTGTCATGCCGCATGACCTCGTCAATGCCAAGCCGGTGGCAGCCGCTATCCGCGAATTCTTCGGATCGTCGCAGCTTTCCCAGTTCATGGATCAGACCAATCCGTTGTCGGAAATCACCCACAAGCGCAGGTTGTCGGCTCTTGGGCCGGGCGGCCTGACGCGCGAGCGCGCGGGGTTCGAAGTACGCGACGTGCACCCGACGCATTATGGCCGCATCTGCCCCATCGAAACGCCGGAAGGCCCGAATATCGGCCTCATCAACTCGATGGCGACCTATGCCCGTGTCAACAAATACGGCTTCATCGAAAGCCCGTACCGTAAAGTGGTCAATCACCGCGTCACTGATGAGGTGGTGTACCTGTCGGCCATCGAGGAAGGCAAATACACCATCGCCCAGGCCAATTCCAAGATTGATGACAAGGGGAAGTTCACTGACGAGCTGGTCTCCTGCCGTAAGGCCGGCGACTTCATGCTGTCGGCGCCTGACACCATCGATTACATCGACGTCGCGCCCAAGCAGCTGGTATCGGTCGCCGCCGCGCTGATTCCATTCCTCGAGAACGATGATGCCAACCGCGCGTTGATGGGTTCTAACATGCAGCGCCAGGCCGTGCCATTGATTCGCTCGGAAGCTCCTCTTGTCGGCACCGGCATGGAGGAGGTCGTTGCCAAGGATTCCGGCGTCACCACTGTGGCGCGCCGCGCCGGCACGGTCGATCAGGTGGATGCCACGCGTATCGTTATACGCTGCTCGGAAGCTAGTGACGACGGCAGTCCCGGCGTTGATATCTATAACCTCGTCAAATTTACTCGCTCCAACCAGAGCACCTGTCTGAACCAGAAGCCGCTGATCAAGGTCGGCGACGTGGTGAAGGCCGGCGATATCATCGCCGACGGTCCGTCGACGGAGCTCGGCGAGCTGGCGCTTGGCCGCAATGTGCTGGTCGCCTTCATGCCTTGGAATGGTTACAACTTCGAGGATTCAATCCTGATCTCCGAGCGTATCGTGTCGGAAGACGTGTTCACCTCTATCCACATCGAGGAATTCGAAGTGATGGCACGCGACACCAAGCTCGGCGCCGAGGAAATCACC
>JAGWLJ010000124.1 GCA_028873275.1 Pseudomonadota bacterium | reverse complement strand
TGGTAGCATTCACGGATTTTGGGATCGAGACCGGCAGGAACGTTTAAGCCGATGGCGGAAGACAGCGCTGAGCCTAAAAAGCCCCGGCGGCTGGGGTTGGAATTTTTGTTCATAGAGATATAAATGTTAGCAAAAGGTAAAATTAGTTAATGTTTTTGAGGCTGTCAATCCGTCGTTACGGATGCGCAGCTGACGAAGGAATGGTTCGCAGTGACGCAATAAAAAAGGAGCGGTTCGCCCCCGGTCTTGCGACTGGGTTTGAACCGCTCCTTTCGCCACCACCTAGAGGACTAAGTGGTGGGCTTTTTCAGCGACTCGAGCTTTTCGAGGTCGGCCTTGGCCTTCCCCAAGTCGTCCGCGAGAACGGCGACTTTCTTTCTTGCCTCATCGAGGTCGGTGGTTTTATGCGATGCCCAGACATCGCCGAACTTGCCACCGATGGGGAACAGCGTCTTAAGCTGGTCCCACACTCCCTTGCCGTAAATGAGCAAAGGAAGGACGGGGCTGAGGTCGAGGGTCTCATCCATACTCCCTTTGGAGGTATAGATGGGTTTGCCATCGAACTCAACGCGCGCCTCGAAGTTGTCCGACTTCGCCGAAATCTTCAGGGACATAATCATTGTCCTCCATACACTCAGCGCTTCGGGATAGCGCGCTGGTAATGCTTGCAAGAGGCTTCCCGTAAAGCCTCTTTCTGCACCTGCATCGATTCTCAACGTGAAAACCGGCAAGTCAGAAACTGTTCCATTATATCAGGCTTTGGGGTTCAATATATTAAGAAATTGTTACAATTACAGCAGGTAGCGGCTGTAGTTATAGGCCTCGCCGATGATAACCAGCGGGAGGATAAAGGTAAGCCGTGTGCCCAGAAAACCGGCGGCGGCGACCAGCAGGTTGCCCAGCGGTACCCAGCTGAAAAACAAAAGAAAAACAAGGTATTTATTAAAGAACGAGGCTGCCCGGGCATAGCGTTTCGAATCAGGTTTGTATTTCATAAATATTTTGCCAATAAGCCAGTTAAATGACTGCCCCGCGATGGCCCCCGCAACGGCCAGCAGGGAGGGCAGCACCATATCATGCCCGCCGAAGGCTTTCAGGGCGGCGATGGTCGGCTCGGAGCCCAGCGGGATGATGCTGGCCGTCCAGGCGCTTTCGAGGAGGATGGAAAGGAGGTGGGTCATAGTCGTGGCGCGTATACGTGGAACCCTTAAAGCACGTGCCACGTGCCACGTTTCACGCTATTACCCCTTCCTCTCCACCACAAACCTCGCCAGCGCCCGCAGGTTATCAGCCTTCTTATCGAAGACGTCGAGATGCGAGATAGCCTGTTTGACGAGAATCTGCGCGTGTTCACGCGCGCGGGCGACGCCCAGCACGGACACCAGCGTGGCTTTTCCGGCGATTTTGTCCTTGCGGGCGGTTTTGCCCATCTGGGTGCGGGTGCCTTCGACGTCGAGCAGATCGTCGGTGATCTGGAAGGCAAGGCCCATGTCATGCGCGTAGGCGCGCAGGAGGTTTCGCATCATGCCGGGGGCTTTGCCGAGGATGGCTCCGGCCTCGCAGGAGACGGCGAACAGCTCGCCGGTCTTGAGGCGCTGCAGGCGGATGATCTCCTCGACCGACAATGTCTCGTTTTCCGCCTCGATATCCATCATCTGGCCGCCGACCATGCCCCAGCAGCCGCTGGCCTGCGCCAGGGCGGAGATCAGCTCGCAGCGCACGGCCGGGTCGGCATGCACGTTGGAACTGGAAAGAACCTGGAAGCCGTAAGTCAACAGCCCGTCGCCCGCCAGGATGGCCGCCGCTTCCCCGAAGGCCTTGTGGCAGCTGGGCTTGCCGCGGCGCAGGTCGTCATTGTCCATGGCGGGCAGATCGTCATGAATCAGCGAATAGGTGTGGATGAATTCGATGGCCGCCGCCGCCTCGATGGCCGATTCATAGGAAACGCCGAACAACCCCGCCGAGCAGATGGTGAGGAACGGGCGCAGCCGCTTGCCGCCGGAGAGGGTGGAATAGCGCATGGCCTTGAGGACGGTTTCCTCGCCCCGCACATGCGAGGCGCTGCTGGTCATGGCCTTGGGGGAAAGCGCCACCACGGTCGTTTTGTCCTCCGCCGGCAGGTGCAGCAGCTGGTCCATACGCTCGTCGAGCGAACCGGCCACTTTTTTGATGGCTTCCTGCAGATTGTCGGGGAGGCGGATGACCATGGCGCTTACGTATTCTCCTCGAAGGGCTTGAGCGCCAGGTTGCCGTCGGCGGTTTTGAGGATGCTCTCCACCTTGAGCCGCGCCGCTTTCAGCTTTTCCTGGCAGAAGGCTTTCAGCTCCGTGCCGCGCACGTAATCATTGATCGAGGCTTCGAGATCGCCCGAGCCGGATTCCAGCTTGCGGACGATGGCCTCCAGTTCCTTGAGCGCCGCTTCGAAGGAAGGCTCGCTGGCGGAATTGGCGGTATTTTCAACGGGTTTCGGCATGGCGCTTACCACAGGGAATAATAGCCGCCGATTGTAGGCAAAATGAGGGCAGGGGGCAAGAGATTAGTGTTTGAGCGCCTTCACAATCTCCTCCGTCACCTTTTTAGCGTCGCCGAACAGCATCATGGTGTTGTCGCGGTGGAAGAGGTCGTTTTCGATGCCGGCGTAGCCGGCGGCCATGCTGCGCTTGACGAAGATGACGGTTCTGGCGGCGGCCACGTCCAGCACCGGCATGCCGTAGATGGGGCTTTGCGGGTTGTCTTTGGCGGCGGGATTGGTGATGTCGTTGGCGCCGATGACATAGGCGACGTCGGTGCTGGCGAATGCGTTGTTGATCTGCTCAAGCTCGAACACGCTGTCATAGGGCACGTTGGCCTCGGCCAGCAGCACGTTCATATGCCCCGGCATGCGCCCGGCCACCGGGTGGATGGCGAATTTGACGCTGATGCCTTCCTTCTCCAGTTCCTGCGCCATTTCGCGCACGGCGTGCTGCGCCTGCGCCACCGCCATGCCGTAGCCGGGCACGATGATCACCGAGCTGGCGTTTTTCAGGATAAAAGCCGCATCCTCCGCCGAGCCGCTTTTCACCGGGCGTTCTTCTCCGCCCGCGCTCACCCCCGCACCCGCGCTCTCACTCCCAAATCCGCCGAAGATCACGTTGATGATCGAGCGGTTCATCGCCTTGCACATGATGTAGGAGAGGATAGCGCCGCTGGAGCCGACCAGCGCGCCGGTGATGATCAGGAGCGGGTTGGAAAGGGTGAAGCCGATGCCGGAGGCGGCCCAGCCGGAATAGGAATTTAGCATGGAGACGACGACCGGCATGTCCGCTCCGCCGATGGGCACGATCAGCGCAAAGCCGATGGCGAAGGACAGCAGCGTCATCAGCGCGAATATTGTTTTCGATTCGCTGGCGCAGAAGGCCAGCAACAACAGGAAAATGGCCGCGCCGCAGGCAGCATTGGCGATATGCTGGCCGCGGAAGCGCAGCGGCTTGCCGGACATAATGCCCTGCAGCTTGGCGAAGGCGATCACCGAGCCGGAAAACGTGATGGCGCCGATCACTGCGCCCAGGCTCATCTCGACCAGCCGCCCGACATGCAGGTGGCCGCTGATGCCGATGCCGTAGCTCTCCGGCGCCCACAGGGCGCTGGCGGCGATCAGCACGGCGCTCAAACCCACCAGCGAATGGAACGCCGCCACCAGCTGCGGCATGGCCGTCATCTGGATCCGGCGGGCGATCACCGCGCCGATGATGCCGCCGATCATGAGGCCGAACAGGATCAGCGCATAGCTGTTGATCTGCGGCAGAGCCAGCGTCGTCACGATGGCGATGGCCATGCCGCAGATGCCGTAGAGATTGCCGCGCCGCGCCGTTTCTGGCGACGATAAGCCTTTCAGCGCCAGTATGAACAGCACCGACGCGGCAAGATAGAGAAGGTAGAAACCGCTGCTCATTTCGCGCAGTGTTTCTTCTTAAAGTAGCAGATCAGCGACAGCGCGACGCCGATGACGATGCCCTGCACCACGTTGCCGATCAGCCAGTCGATGGCCAGCTCGCTCGGAATCGGCATCCAGATATAGGCGCCGGCGGACTGAATGCCCATCAGCAGCCCGATCAGCACGCCGAAGCAGATGCCGTATTTGATCGGGCAATGCTTGCCGCCGATCCGGCATTCCGCTTCCTCGCCGGCGCAGGCGGCCATTTTAGCCTTGCTAACCTTGCAGAACAGCGCGGCGATCACCACCGACAGCCCGGCGTAATAGCCCAGCATCAGCGGAAAGAACTGCTGCATCTGCCCCATCGGCCGCCACAGCGCGGCGGTCTGCTGGTAGATCGGCATCAGCCAGACGTGATGGATCAGGTATCCCATGATGAATAAAAGCACGAACACGACAATGGACGAGCTGATCCATTTGCCGAGGCAGCCTTGCGATGAGCATTGGTTATTTTCCATGGATATTCTCCTTGGTTGGGGTTGATGATTTCTTCTGGAACATGCCGAGCATGCGCTGGGTGACGATGAATCCGCCAAAAATGTTAATGCTGGCGATGACGACGGCGATGAAGCCCGCGACATGCGAAAATCCCATGCCGTCCGGCCCCAGCGCGATGATGGCGCCGACGATGATGATGCCCGAAATGGCGTTGGTAACGCTCATCAGCGGCGTATGCAGCGCCGGCGTGACGCGCCAGACGACATAATAGCCGACGAAACAGGACAGCACGAACACCGTCAGCCCGAAAATGAACGGGTCGATGCCGCTGTGCTGTATCTGCACGTAATGAAGGTCATGCGCCAGCTCCTGCGCCTGTTGGGCGAGACTGTCGGCTTTCTGGTCGAGTGTGCCGCTGTCGGCCATCAGATAAATCCCTTATGTACGGTTGCGCCATCTTTCGTCAGTAACGTTCCTGTCACCAGCTCGTCCTCCCATTTCACCTGCGGCAGAATCAGCGTTGAGACGAAGTTATAAAGATTGCGGGCGTAGAGCTGGCTGGCGTCGAGCGCCACGCGGCCGGGCAGATTGCCGTAGCCGATCAGCGTCACGCCGTGCTTCACCACCGCCTTGTCCAGTTCCGAAAGCGGACAGTTGCCACCGGAGGCCACGGCAAGGTCGACGATCACCGCGCCGGGCTTCATGTCTTTCACCATGGCTTCCGTAATCAGCACCGGTGCCGGCTTTCCGGGAATGAGGGCGGTGGTGATAACCATGTCCTGTTTCTTCA
>JAGWLJ010000123.1 GCA_028873275.1 Pseudomonadota bacterium | reverse complement strand
GCCTTGCGCGTGATCACCGTCACCTTCGGCACCGTCGCCTCGGCATAGGCGAACAGCAGCTTGGCGCCGTGCTTGATGATGCCGCCGTGCTCCTGCGCCACGCCGGGGAGGAAGCCCGGCACGTCCTCGAACGTCACGATCGGCACGCTGAAGGCGTCGCAGAAGCGGATGAAGCGCGCCGCCTTGCGGCTGGCGTCGATGTCGAGGCAGCCGGCCATGTGTGTCGGCTGATTGGCGACGAAGCCCACCGTATGGCCTTCGAGCCGCCCGAAGCCGATCAGAATATTTTTAGCAAAATCGGGCTGAATCTCGAAGAAATCGCCTTCGTCGGCCACGCGCTCGATCAGCTCTTTCATGTTATAGGCCCGGTTGGCATTTTCCGGCACCAGCGTGTTGAGCGACATCTCCACGCGGTCGGCCGGATCATAGGTTGGACGCACCGGCACGCCGTCCCTGTTATTGAGCGGCAGGAAGTTGAACAGGCGGCGCACCTGCAGCAGCGCCTCGATATCGTTGTTGTAGGCCAGATCGGCCACGCCGGTTTTATGCGTATGCGTATCGGCGCCGCCCAGTTCTTCCTGCGTCACCACTTCGTGCGTCACGGTTTTTACCACATCCGGACCGGTAACGAACATATAGGACGTGCCGCGCGTCATGACGATGAAATCGGTCAATGCCGGGGAATAGACCGCGCCACCGGCGCACGGCCCAAGGATAACCGAAATCTGAGGAATGACGCCGGAGGCCAGCACGTTCCTCTGGAAAATCTCGGCGAAGCCGCCCAGCGAGTCGACGCCTTCCTGAATGCGCGCTCCGCCCGAGTCAAGCAGGCCGATCACCGGCGCGCCGACCTTGACCGCCATGTCCAGGATCTTGCAGATCTTTTGCGCGTTGGTTTCCGAGAGCGAGCCGCCATAGACGGTGAAGTCCTGACTGTAAACAAAAACAAGACGGCCGTTGATGGTGCCGTGGCCAGTGACGCAACCGTCGCCGGGAACTTTATTGTTTTCCATGCCGAAATTGGTGCAGCGGTGCTCGACGAACATGTCGTATTCCTCGAAGGAATCGGGATCGAGCAATACATCCAGCCGTTCGCGCGCCGTGAGTTTTCCCTTGGCGTGCTGCGCATCGATGCGCTGCTGGCCGCCGCCGTCGCGGGCGCGGTCGCGCATATGCTCCAGCTCGGCGATGATCGAGAGGCTTCGCGGCTTGGCCAGTTCCGGAGCAGGCTGGGGTTCCACGGGCTTTTTCATGGCAATCGTCATAGGCATCAAATTTCAATAAAACATAGGCGCAAAGTAAACAATTTACGCCGCCTCAAGCAAGCGTAAAAAACGCTTGACGGCGGCCGCTTCCTCGCGCAGCCGTGCGGCGCGGCTGACCGCTTCGCTGTCTTCGCCCCATTGCTCGGCCTGGTAGTCCTCCTCCAGCCGCGACAGGCGGAAGGCCTCCAGCGTATCCAGCTGTCCCGCCAGCGTTGCCAGCGCCAGCGCCAGCGACGAGAAAAGCGACGCCAGCAGGCAGCCCGCCGCCAGCCGCATGCTGTCCATCCGCAGCAGGTAGCGGCGGATGGCATCGTGCAGCGCCGGCGGCTGGTCCATCGGCATGACGCCCTGTGTCAACTGCCACGTCGCGCCGAAGGTTTTTTCCGCCCAGGCGAGAATGGGATCCCATTGCTCCTTCTGGCGCTGGAATAATTTTTCCTGCGTGCTGGCGCGATGACTCAGCGTATCGGTGTCGAGAAATGCCAGCAGCGCTTCCGCGATATTCTCCTTCTGGCCTTCGATGCGATCGATGGCGGTATAGGCCAGCGACGTCAGCGGCATCTTGGCGGCGCTGAACCGGCCATGCTGCTGCCATTCTTCCGCAACCGCCTCGGCCAGCGCCCGCGTCGGCAGGCGCAGCGCCGACCCGGCCGGCGTGCGCAACGGCGTGGCGGCCTTGCTCACGGCAAAGCCTGAATCTTCGGGTACCACAGCGTAATCGGAAACCATCGCCAGAGATTAGCCCAGGCTTGCGCCGTTGGCAAAGGCCTGATCGCCGCGCTGCTGCGCCTCCGCCTTGCGCTTGAGCAGATCAATGCGCAGCTTCAGCGGCGGATGCGTCGCCAGCAGGTCGCGCACCACCTGAGGCATGGAGGATGGCGGCCGGTTCTTATGCAGCTCCGCCATGCGCTGTTGCAGGCTTTCCAGCGCCCCGGCCATGGCCTCCGGCCGGTGGCCGAATTTTTCCACGCTTTCCTGATCCGCCTCCAGCTCGCAGCTACGCTGCCAGGCACGCGGCAGGACCATGCATGCGCCTAGTCCCGCCGTAGCTGCCGCAACAAATGCCAATCGGTTTTTTGCCGAACGATTGCGCCACGCATAAGGAACCGCGCCGGCAACCGCAGCGCCGCCAGCCATCGGCAGGCCGAGCGTAACCGATGCATCGCGGCCGATATGGCTGTGATGCGCCAGCTCATGCCCCATCACCGCCGCCACCTGCTGCGGCGTCATGATGTCGAGCAGGTTGGTGCCGACGGCGAGATTCCCGCTGTAAATGCTGAAGGCGTTGGGAACATGGCTCTGGTAGACGATCAGTTTGGGCGGCTTCATGCCGGCGCGGGCGGATTGCGCCGCCACCATGTCCATCACCCGCGCTTCGCGGGGATCGCTCCGCCGCGCCGCCCAGGCATCCTCGGCCCCCGTGGCGGCCAATACCATGCGGTCGAAAAACCCCACGCCCCTGGCATCGCCCGGAGCGACAACATACAGCAATTTATCGAGAAAGCTCTTCCTGCGCGCTACCATCGCCTATGAGTCTACCACGCCCCGCGGCGTTTGCAGAATGAAGTTTTTATGACGGGCAGGATTAAGAGGTTGATAACGATTAATTCCTGGGAATATCCAGCCCCAGCGCCAGGAAGCTGCGCTTCATATGCTCGGGCAGCGGCGCTTTGACGTCCACCGCCTTGCCGGCGATCGCCGCCGGGATGACGATACGGCGGGCATGCAGATGCAGGATATTCTCAACGCCGATGGCACTGGCATCCTCGGAAGCGCCGCCGTATTTATGGTCGCCCAGGATCGGGCAGCCGATCGCCGCCAGGTGCACGCGCAGCTGATGCGTGCGCCCGGTCAACGGCTTGAGCTCCAGCAGGGCGAATTTGCGCGCCAGCGCGTCGAGGGTGCGGTATTCGGTAACAGCGCGCTTGCCCTCCTCATCCACCTGCATCTGCTCGCGCCCGAACTTGCCCTCGGCGGCCTTGGCCAGCTTCAGGTCGATCACGCCCAGCGGCGGCAGCGGCGCGCCGTTGACCAGCGCCCAGTAGGTCTTGTCGATATCCTTGCCGGCAAATGCCCCGGCCAGTTTCGCCGCCGTTTTCGCATCACGCGCCAGCAGCAGCGCGCCGCTGGTGTCGCGGTCGAGCCGGTGCACCAGCCTGGGGCGCTCCTTGCTGTCGAACGTCAGCCCGCCCAGCATGCCGTCGATGCTCCTTGCCACCTTGCTGCCACCCTGCACCGGTATGCCGTAGGGCTTGTTGATGACGATGACATGCGCGTCTTTGTAAAGGACGAGATCCTGGATGAACTGCGCGTCTTCAGGATTGACGCTTCTGGTTTTCGGCTTGGAATCTCTTTCCCTGAATCCCGAATCCTGAATCCTGACCTCTATCTCCTGCCCCGCCCTCACCCGCTCGGAGGATTTCGCCTTGCGGCCGTCGAGGCGGATCAGCCCCTTGCGCAGGTATTTTTCCAGCAGCGCATGCGTCAGTTGCGGCCGGTGGCGCCTGAACCAGCGGTCGAGGCGGATGCCGTCATCAGCCTCAGCGATACGCGAACTTTCTTCCATTACGGCTGGACTGTCAGGGTCAGCAGATGGTCGCCGCGCTGATAGACGATCTGCCATTCCCGCGAATCCGCCTGCATGGCCTGTTCCAGCTGCGCCGTGGAGGCAACGTTGTTGCCGTTGACCTTGCGGATGATGTCGCCCGGCTGCAACGCCGCGCCGATCAACCCGCCTTCCGTGCCGAGCACGACCACGCCTTCGGAAGCGTCACCCATGCCCAGCTCCACCGACAGCGCCGGCGAAAGATTGGCCACCGTCACGCCGGAGAGCGGCTGGCGGCCCTTGAGCGTGCGCTTGTCGGGCGCCGGCGTGGCCGGCGGCTTGGTCAGCCGGATATCGACGGTGCGTGCCTTGCCCGAGCGCATCACGGTGAAGTGCGCCTCCTCGCCGATGTGGCCCAGCGCTACACGGTATTGCAGTTCCTGCCCGCTGGAGATGTCCGCGCCGTTGACGGCGGTGATGACGTCGCCGGGACGGATGCCCGCCTCCTCGGCCGGAGATCCGGGCCTGAGCTGCTTGACCAGTACGCCGTGCGACGACGGCAGCGCCAGCGATTCCGCCACTTCCGGCGTCACCGGCTGCACGTCGATGCCCAGCCACGGGCGCACTACCCTGCCCCCTTCCACCTTGCCGTCCAGCAGCGCGCGCACCATGTTGGCGGGAATGGCGAAGCCGATGCCGTTACTACCGCCGCCGCTGGAGTAAATGGCGGTGTTGATACCGATCAGCCGCGCTTTCATATCCACCAGCGCGCCGCCGGAATTGCCGGGATTGATCGAGGCGTCGGTCTGAATGAAGAATTGGTAATCGGACACGCCGCGCGCGGCGCGCGCCAGCGCCGAAACGATGCCGTTGGTGACGGTCTGCCCGACGCCGAACGGGTTGCCGATGGCCAGCACCCGGTCGCCCACCTCCAGCGAATCGGAATCCCGCAATTCCAGCGAGGGCAGCGGCGCCGGCGCGTCGATCTTGAGAAAGGCAAGGTCGGATTCCGGATCGCGCAGGATGACCTTGGCGTCGAATTCGCGCTTGTCGGCCAGCACTACGCGTATCTCCTGCGCATCCTTGATGACGTGGTGGCTGGTGACGATGGTGCCGTCCGGCTTGACGATCACGCCCGAACCGAGCGAGCTGACCACCTGCTCATGCGTGCGGCCGCCGAAATTGAACTGCTGCCCAAAAAATTGGCGGAAGAACGGATCCCTGGCCAGCTGGGAAGCGCCCTCCGTCACCTGCACCTTGCGGCTGGTGTAGATGTTGACGACGGCGGGCGCGGCTTTTTTGACCACCGGCGCGTAGGAGAAGGCCAGTTCGGATTGCGCCTGCGGGGTAATTTTCTCCTCCGCGAACGCAGGCAGGGCCGCCAGCGCCGACAGAAGCATCGCAACTATTCTCACAGGCCAGGATGTCATGATCATTTTCCCCCAAATAAAAAGAGCAGCGCAAGGC
>JAGWLJ010000373.1 GCA_028873275.1 Pseudomonadota bacterium | reverse complement strand
TGCCCGGTTAATAGGCTAAACCAGAACCTTTCCATTTCGCACGAAAGGATATTTGACCACTTTCGCCCGCAGCATTTTATCCCTCACTATTACGTGAACTTCATCTCCGGCGGCAGTCTCCAGTGGCAGGCGCGCCAGCGCGATGGATTTATCCAATGTGGGAGAAAAACCTCCGCTGGTAATTTCGCCTTCCTCACCGCCTTTTTCGGGAGACATGGCAACCTTCTGATGGCTGCGCAATACGCCCCGGTCGAGCAGAATCAATCCCATGAGCTGGCGTTTCACTGGCGCCTCCATCAGTGCCTTCCTGCCAATAAAGTCACGATCGGTTTTCATGTCTACTGTCCAGCCAAGCCCTGATTCCAGGGGAGAAGTGCTTTGATCCATATCCTGGCCGTAGAGATTCATCCCCGCTTCGAGACGCAAGGTGTCACGGGCTCCCAGTCCCGCGGGCGCTACCCCGGCCGCATGCAGCGCATTCCAGAAATCCGCCGCGTCAACGGAAGGCAGCATGATTTCGAAGCCATCCTCTCCGGTATAGCCGGTGCGGGCGATGAAGTATTTACCGAACAACACGGCCTGAAACAGCTTCAGATTCTCGGTCATTGCCTGGGAACCCTCGATCACCCGCCAGACTTTTTCGCGTGCATCCGGTCCCTGGACCGCAATCATCGCGAGATCGCGGCGCGGAATGATTTCCAGCCCCCGCGCCATCGCATCGCGCTGGGCAAGAATCCATTCCATGTCGCCTTCCGCGGTTCCCGCGTTCACAACCATGCGGAAATGGGTTTCATCAAGGAAATAGATGATGAGATCGTCTATTACCCCTCCCTCCGGATTGAGCATGCAGGTATAAAGCGCCTTGCCCGGCTGGGTAAGCTTGTCTATGTTGTTTGCCACCAGATGGCGCAAAAAACTGCGTGCTGCCTCGCCATTTATATCCACCGCCAGCATGTGGGATACGTCGAACATGCCGGCATCGGTTCGCACCTTATGATGCTCCTCGAGCTGCGAGCCATAATGCAGGGGCATATCCCAGCCTCCAAAGTCGACCATTTTGGCCTTC
>JAGWLJ010000122.1 GCA_028873275.1 Pseudomonadota bacterium | reverse complement strand
GATCTCGAGATGGCTGCGGATATCGGCCAGCTCCTCTTTTTTCTTGAAGTCGCTCTCCGGCGCCGGAGCAGGAATGGTGCCGGTGATGACGGCGATGGCGTAATCCCCGTTCTGCAGCGGCCAGGCACCGGTGCTTTCCTGCGGCTTATGCGCGAAGACGTCGGCCACCAGTTGCGGCGGCAGGGCGATGTTGTCGGCGGTCGTGCTGCTACGCTTGACGGCGACGGAAAGCGGGGTGAGCCTGTACTGGGCGATAGCGCCCTCGCGCTTGCCGGGATTGGCGAAGGCGGCGGCGATGTCTTTGGCTACGGCTCCCAGGCGCTGGATGCGCTCCTGCTTCTGCCATTCCGAAACCACCTCGGACCGGACTTCCTGCAGCGGGCGTATGCGCGCCGGGGTGACGCTGTCCACGCGCACGATATAATACACGCCGCCCTTGGAGGGAATCAGCCCGGACTCGGATTTCTCATCGGTGCGGAAAGCGATATCGAGAAACTTGTCGAAGGCGGGCACCTCTTTCACCTTGTCGCCCTGCGGCGATTTGCCCTCATGATCGACCGGACCAAACGTATGCAGCTTGAGCCCCAGCTCTTTGGCCGCCTCCTGCAGCGTGGCCCCGCCGGCCAGCGCGTCTTCGATCTTATTGGCCAGTTGGCTGCGCGCTTCTTCGGCGGCGCGCTGGTTGAGGTCTTTCTCGATGGCGGGCCAGGCTTCCTCGAACGGCATGACCGCGGCAGGCTCGATGGCCGACACGTGGAAGATATGCCAGCCGAAGGCGCTCTGGATCGGTGGCGTATGGCCGCCGGAGGGCAGGGAGAATACTGCATTCGCGGTATTTTCAGGCACGCCGTTGCGCTGGATCTTGCCCAGCGACACGGAATTCTTATTCACGATATCCGTTTCCTTAGCGACCTGCTCGAAAGTTTTGCCGCTTTGCAGCAGCGCTTCCGCTTTTTTGGCGGCATCCTCGGAAGCGTAGAGCAGCTGCTCCACCGTGCGGCGCTCGGGACGCCTGAACTCATCGATGCGCTCTTTATAGGCTTTTTCCATGGCCTCTTCGCTGGGAGCGGCAGGATGAATATCGCTCTCCGCCAGCGTGGCGTAGGTCAGATTGCGGTACTCGGGAATGATGAAGTTGCGGCTGTGCTCATGGTAATAAGCGTCGATTTGCGCGTCGGTGGGCTGAGGTATGCCGCTGACCATCAACGGGCTCAGTATATATAAAGCCAGCGAGCGCTGCTCCTCATAAGCGGCGTAGAGCGCCTGGACGGAGGCGGCGGGGACGGAGATGCCGGAGGTCAGCGTATCGGCCAGCAGCTTGACGGCGATATCCTGCCGCAGCTGCTCCACGTAATGCTGCTCCGACTGGCCGGTGTTTCTCAGGAAGGCCTCGAACAGCGAGCGGTCGAACTTCCCCTGGTTGTTCTGGAAAGCGGAAATGCCGCGAATGAGCCGGGCGATCTCGCCGTCCGCCGGCACGATTCCCAGCGACTGGCTTTCCAGCAGAAGCAGCCGCCGGTTGATCATGTTCTGCAGCAGGTGCGGCGGGATATTCAGGCTCCTTATGGCCTCCGGCGAATCGTTGTTGCCCAGCAGGCGGCGCATGTTCTCGGTTTCCTGGCGCAGCGCGCGGGCGAATTCGGCGGTGGAGATACCGCTGCTGCCCACCGTGGCGATATCGGCGTTGCGGCCGCCGTGGCGCACCACGTCGCCGATGCCCCAGACGGCGAAGGTCAGGATCAGGAGCCCCATCAGCAGTTTGGCCAGCAGGCTGTGGGCGAGGGAACGGAAATCATTGAGCATAAGCGATCTACGGATGTGGGGGAAATTTCTGTGCATAACCTTTATGCACGGAGTCGGCGCTTGTAAACCGGTTTTCTTCCGGGGGTACTCCGGCGCGGATGAGCGCCATCGCCTGGGCATGCAGCGCCGGCTGCGCGGCCAGCACGCGGAATTCGCTGCCGATGGCGTTTTCCGGGAAGCGCAGGGCCTGCCCCTCGGCATTGCTGACGGTGATCCCGGCGTCCCGCAGGATGGGGGCAAGCGCGGCGGCGTCGTGATAGGCGAGGTCAGCCTCGTAGGCAATGTTTATCTGCCCGGTGAGCAGTTTCATGAACCCGATGGCGTTCTGGTCGGTGACGATTTCTGCCACCGCCTGCGCCAGCGCCTGCCAGCCGCTCCATTTCTCCCGGGTGTTGAACATCACTTCCGGCACCGTGCAGGCGATCCTGGCCTTGGCCAGCGCGGGGACGGGCGGAAGGGAAACCGGCCTGCCGTTTTGCGTCGTAGGCTGCCCTTGGATGCCCACCCATGTGTTCACCGCCGCCAGCCTACCGCCCTGCGGCTGCAATTCGGTAACGATGCCCAGCACCGGCTCCTCCCCATCCACCACGCCCACGGTAATGCCGAAGGAAGGTGCGGGCGACGGCAGCGTCAGGCCGAATGCTTCGGCCATGGCGCTGCGGATCATGGCGCTGGTGCCGTCGACGGGGTCGAATACCCAGCGCGTCTGGCTGCCCGGCTGCCAGCCATGCTCCTCCCCAACGATGGCATGCGCGGGATAGGTTTTCCTCACCGCGTCGGCCATGCGCTGCTCGGCGTCTTTTTCGGCGCGGGTGACCAGCTCCTTGTTGCCTTTCCTCATATGCGCCAGGCCGGCCAGCGCGGCGTCCGGCCCTTTTTCGCGGGCCAGCCGCGCCAGCTCCCGGTTCTCTGCCAGTTCCCGCACCAAGCCGCCGTAACCCTGCGTCAGGACGGGCAGGGCAGACTCATGGATCAGGCGCTGCCCGAATACCGCCAATGCATTGCTCATGAAGGATAAAGTACACAGGCGATAGCGATTGTAAAAGGACTTTTAATAGGTTAGATGTGCTGGAATGAAAATCGTGGCAGGCAACTGGAAGATGCATGGCGACGCCGCCATGGCGCACGCGCTGGTGGAAGCGGTGGCCGATCAGGCCGGCCGCGCGCCGGGCGTCGAGGTCATCCTCTGCCCGCCGGCGACGTTGCTGGCGCAGGTATCGACCTGGCTGATCGGTTCGGCGGTGAAGCTGGGCGGGCAGGACTGCCATGCCGAGGCGCAGGGCGCGTTTACCGGCGACATCAGCGCTGTCATGCTTAGGGAATCCGGCTGCGCCTATGTCATCGTCGGGCATTCCGAGCGGCGGCAATACCACCGTGAAACCAATGAGGACGTGCGCAAAAAATCGGCGCGCGCCATCGCTACCGGTCTTATCCCCATCATCTGCATCGGGGAAACGCTGAGCGAGCGTGAGGCAGGGCAGGCCGAGACGGTGGTGGAGCGGCAGCTCCGGGATTCTATTCCCGATGAGGTCGCCGAAGGGCGTTTTCTCCTTGCCTATGAACCGGTTTGGGCCATCGGCACGGGCAAAGTGCCGACGCCGGAGGATATCTGCCGGATGCACGGGCATATTCTTTCGGTGGCGGCAGACCGCACGGGGCTTGCCAGCCCGGGGATTTCCGTATTATATGGCGGATCGGTCAAGGCGGATAACGCCCGCGAAATCATGGCCATTCAGGGGGTTTCCGGCGTACTGGTCGGCGGGGCCAGTCTGAAGGCGGAGGAGTTTTGTAAAATAATGGCCAGTGGTCGGTGATCAATGGCCGGAGAGAAATAACTTGCCACTGGTCACCGATCATTGGCCACTGAGGTTTATATGTACACCATCCTACTCGTCATCCACAGTATCATCGTTGTATTCCTGATCCTGATGGTGCTGATTCAGCGCGCCGACAGCGATGGGTTAGGCGGCCTCGG
The DNA here is from genome assembly GCA_028873275.1 of Pseudomonadota bacterium. Classification (GTDB taxonomy): domain Bacteria; phylum Pseudomonadota; class Alphaproteobacteria; order Rickettsiales; family SXRF01; genus JABDCD01. The sequence goes on along the minus strand of JAGWLJ010000122.1, from coordinate 1,514 downwards.
CGGCGGGGGCGGCAACCAGTTCATGACCGGCCGCGCCCAGGCCAACCTGATGACGCGCACTACCGCCATCCTGGCCGGCGCTTTCATGATCACCAGCCTGACGCTGGCCGTCATGGCCAGCCGCATGGGCGAGCGCTCGATTATCGATACGCAGCCGGAGCAGTCGGCTCCGGTACAGGAACAGAAAGCCGAGCCGCAGCCGGCCCCGGCACCCGCCGTGCCAAAACCGGAGTAAAAATGACGACGATATTATATGTCGAGGACCGTCCAAGCATATTAAACATCGTAGCGGAAAAGCTGGAGCTCGCAGGCTATGATGTTTTGACGGCTACCAACATTGAAGATGCGGTAAGGCTATTCAAGAGTGACCGGCCGGATATTATGGTTTTGGATTATCGTCTCATGGATAATGTTACCGGTATTAAATCAGATACCATACAATTTTTAAAAAAATTAGGTGATGCAAGAGCCAATATTCCTGCGCTGATGTTGAGCGCAACTCCCCTGCATGTTATTAAGGCAGAAAACCCCGACTTTGATAAGTTCAACCTGGAATTTATGACAAAGAAAAATAAATTCGAGGTGGATAGCATGGTCATTGTAGATAAAATACGCGACATGTTACGAGCGACACGACCCATCATCAATTCGGCTGGCGGAAGTAAATCCCTATGACCGCCCGTTTCATCTTTATTACCGGCGGCGTGGTTTCTTCCCTGGGGAAGGGGCTGGCCTCGGCCAGCCTCGGCGCGCTGCTGCAGGCGCGCGGGTATAAGGTTCGGCTGCGCAAGCTCGATCCGTATCTCAACGTCGATCCCGGCACGATGAACCCGATTCAGCACGGCGAAGTCTTCGTCACCGACGACGGCGCCGAGACCGATCTCGACCTTGGCCATTACGAGCGCTTCACCGGCGTCAACGCGCGCCGCAGCGACTCGGTGACCACCGGGCAGATTTATTCAACGCTGCTGACCAAGGAGCGCCGCGGCGATTACCTGGGCGGCACGGTACAGGTGATTCCGCACGTCACCGACCTCATCAAGGAATTTATCCTCAAGGACACCGAATCCGAGGATTTCGTGCTATGCGAGATCGGCGGCACGGTGGGCGACATTGAGGGGCTGCCGTTCCTCGAAGCCATCCGCCAGCTGGGCTATGAACTGGGCCGCAGCCGCGTCATGTATATCCATCTGACGCTGGTGCCGTATATCGCCGCCGCCAAGGAATTGAAAACCAAGCCGACGCAGCACTCGGTGAAAGAATTGCGCTCGATCGGCATCCAGCCCGATATCCTGCTCTGCCGCGCCGACCGCGAGATTCCGGTCTCCGAGCGCCGCAAGATCGCGCTGTTCTGCAACATCCGCGAGGACGCGGTGATCCAGGCGCTCGATGTTTCCTCCATCTACGAGGTTCCCAAGCGCTACAGCGAGCAGGGCTTCGATGCGCAGGTGCTGAAGATATTCAACATGGATGACCACCAGCACGCACCCAATCTCGCCAAATGGGACGAAATC
>JAGWLJ010000372.1 GCA_028873275.1 Pseudomonadota bacterium | reverse complement strand
CCGATATCGCGCTGCCCGGAAAATATGCGCTTTCTCCCAATATATTAAATCAAATCAGGGTAGTTAGCGGCGTTGTCTCAGCCGAGGAAATTGCCGCCTGAGGGTAGTCTTTTTAACGGTTTATTCGCTTTTCCTTGTCATACTCAGGCTGGACTTCCTTGCGGCTCCCTAGGCAAGGAAGCCTTCACAATTCATGAATATTTATGCTCGGTGCTGTCGGTCTTGCTCTCGTCTTCGTGCTGATTTTCGGCGGATATGTCATGTCCGGCGGCAAGATCGAGATTATCCTGGAGGCGGTGCCGCACGAGCTTCCGATGCTGATGGGCGGTGCCATCGGCGCGTATCTGGTCGCCAACAGCGGCACGGTGCTTAAAGCTACGTTCAAGGAATTCATCAAATCGTTTAAGGGATCGAAGTGGAAAAAGCAGGATTACAAGGATCTGCTGTGCCTGCTCTTTACCTTATGCAAGCTGATGAAATCGAAGGGCATGATTGCTGTGGAAACGCACATCGAAAAACCGGAGGAGAGCAATATTTTCCAGCAATACCCACGCGTCCTGCATGACCATTTCGCTATCGATCTCATCTGCGACACGTTGCGCACGCTCACCATGGGCATGGAAAACCCGATGCAGATCGAGGAGGTCATCGATAAACAAATCGAGAAACACCACCACGAAGCCTCGGGTGTCGGGCACGGGCTGCAGGGCATGGCCGACGGATTGCCGGCCATCGGTATCGTCGTCGCGGTGCTCGGCGTGGTGAAAACCATGGGCAGCATCGACCAGCCGCCGAAGATCCTGGGCGCGATGATCGGCGGCGCGCTGTGCGGCACTTTCATGGGCGTGTTCGTCGCCTATTGCATCGTCGGCCCGATAGCGGCGCGCAACATCGCCATCCATAACGAGGAACAGCAGTTCTATTTCATCATCCGCGACGTGCTGGTGGCGCATTTGAAAGGCATGGCGCCGCAGATTTCCATGGAAATGGGGCGCGGCCATATCCCCAGCCACCTCCAGCCGCATTTCGCTGAGATGGAAGAGGCGACCAGCAATATCAAACTTGAAGGATA
>JAGWLJ010000121.1 GCA_028873275.1 Pseudomonadota bacterium | reverse complement strand
GACCTTTTTGAGAGAGGCCTTGATGGGGCTCATGCGCGCGCGGTTGGCGGCGGTGCGAGTCGTGGTCTGACGAATCCGTTTCTCTGCCGATTTGTGGTTAGCCATTAGAAATACCGTATTCCCGTTGTCTTATGTGTGCCGCCCTATCGGTGAGCGGGTTTTCGACATTAATGACGTTTATGCTGTCCGTCAAGCGTTATCCACAGGCCTGCCGCATTTTTTGCCGCCGGCGCAAAAGCCTTGGTTTTCCTTGTGTTTCAGCGCGCGCTCGCTTGCGGCGCGACCGCTATTTCTGGCATTTGGGGCAGAAGAAGGTGGAGCGTCCCGCCTGGCGCAGCATCCTGATCGGGGTCAGGCAGGCGAAACAGGGCTTTCCCTTGCGGCCATATACCTGGAAGCGGTGCTGGAAATCGCCGCTATAGCCGGTGATATGCAGGAAATCGCGCAAGGAGGAGCCGCCGGAGGCGATGGCGTCCTTCAGCACCTGCCGTATGGCGGCGACGATTTCTTTCGCCTTGCCCGCCGCCTTGTGCGCCGGCTGGCGCGGGTCGATACCGGCACGGAACAACGCCTCGCTGGCGTAGATATTGCCCACACCCACCACGAGCTGCTGATCCATCAGCACCGGCTTGACCGGGCCTTTGCGGGCAGCCAGCGCGTTTTCGAGATATTTCGGCGAAAACCCGCGATCAAACGGCTCCGGCCCCAGCCCTGCCAGCAGCGGATGCGCTTCGAGATCGGATTTTTTTGCCAGCGTCATCAGCCCGAAACGGCGGGCGTCATTGAAGATCAACCATCGCCCGTCAGCCAGCGAGAAAACCACATGATCGTGCTTGCCCAATACCGGCGGCTTTTTTTCTACCAGGAACCGCCCGGTCATGCCCAAATGCACGATCAGCGCATCGCCGGAATCGAGATAAAACAGCAGGTACTTGGCCCGGCGGCCGATGGAGGCGATGCGCCGTCCGGCCAAGGCCTCCGCCAATCCTTTCGGGAATGGAACGCGCAGGTCGCCGCGCCGGAGCGTCACCTTGCGGATCGCCGCGCCTTTGATGGCTTGCTCCAGCCCCGTGCGCACGGTTTCGACTTCGGGTAATTCAGGCATGATGCTGTATGGTCATTGGTGCTTAGTGCTTGGAAGTTTCGCAAAACTTACTATGTTCTCCTCCAAGCACCAAGAACTAAGCACCAAGCATCCTCATGCCCGGCTCAACCCATTTTGGTTTCCGCAAAGTACCGGCGGAGGAAAAAACAACGCTGGTACGCGGCGTGTTCGACCGCGTCGCCTCGCGCTACGACCTCATGAACGACCTGATGAGTGGCGGGCTGCACCGCCTGTGGAAGAACGACATGGTGGCGTGGCTTTCGCCGAAAGACGGCATGCATATTCTCGACGTCGCCGGCGGCACGGGGGATATCGCCTTCCGCATGCTGGCGCGCGCGGAGTGCCACGTTACCGTCTGCGACATCAACCGGCACATGCTGGAAGAAGGACACAACCGGGCGATTGATCGTAACCTGCCGGAGGGGATCGACTGGCTCTGCGCCAATGCCGAATCGCTGCCGCTGCCCGACCGCAGCTTCGACGCCTATACCATCGCCTTCGGCATCCGCAACGTGACGCATATCGATGCGGCGCTGCGTGAGGCCTATCGCGTGCTGAAACCCGGCGGGCGTTTCCTCTGCCTGGAATTCAGCCATGTCGCTCATGACTGGCTGCAGAAAATCTACGACCGCTATTCCTTCCGCGTTATCCCTAAACTCGGCGAATGGATCACCGGCAGCGGCGAGCCGTATCAATACCTGGTCGAAAGCATCCGCCAGTTTCCAGCGCAGGAGGAATTCGCCGCCATGATCCGCGCCGCCGGCTTCGGCAACGTGCAGTACCGCAACCTGACGCAGGGCGTGGTGGCGATGCATTCGGGGCGGCGGCTGTAATGCTCCGCTCTCTCCGTAACGCCCGCCGTTTGCTCGGCATCGCGCTGATACTGACTTGGGAATATGCGCCGCTGCGCGCGCGCCGGCGACCGGGCCAGAAGCTGGCGCGGGCATTGGAGCGGCTCGGCCCGGCCTTCATCAAATTCGGGCAAGCACTGTCCACACGCTCCGACCTGATCGGCGAACAGATGGCCGAAGACCTGGGGGACTTGCGCGATAACCTGCCCCCCTTCCCCACCGCCATCGCCCGCGCCACCGTCGAGGCGGAGCTGGGCGCGCCGGTGGAGGCGCTGTTCACCGAGTTCAGCGCCACGCCGGTGGCCGCCGCCTCGATCGCGCAGGTGCACCGCGCCGTGACGAAAGACGGCCGCGCCGTCGCCGTCAAAATCCTGCGGCCACGCATCGAGCAGGCTTTCGCGCGCGATCTCGACCTCTTCTTCTGGATCGCCGACATCATGGAGCGCCGCCTGCAGGGCTTTCACCGGCTGAAGCCGCTGGAAGTGGTGCGCACGTTCAAGGAATCGGTGTTCTTCGAACTCGATCTGCGCTTCGAGGCCGCCGCCGCCAACGAGCTGGCCGAGAACATCAAGCGCCACGACACGGGCTTCCGCGTGCCGGCGGTGGACTGGCAGCTCACCTCGCGGCGCGTGCTCGTCACCGAATGGATCGACGGCCTGCGCATGAACGATGTCGACGCTATTAAAGCCAGCGGGCTCAATGTCGACGCCATTCTGGCCAAAGCGGCCAGGAGCCTGTTCTCGCAGGTGTTCAGGGACGGGTTTTTCCATGCCGACCTGCATCCGGGCAATCTGTTCGTTGATAAAAACGGCGATATCGTGGCGGTGGATTTCGGCATCATGGGGCGGCTCGACTGGAACTCGCGGCTCTACATCGCCGAGATATTGCGTGGCTTTTTGAACGAGGATTACCGCCATGTCGCCGAGGTGCATTTCACCGCCGGCTACGTGCCGCCCGATAAATCCATCGAATCCTTCACGCAGGCCTGCATGGCGGTGGCGCGGCCCATCACCGATAAGCCGCAGAATGAAATCTCGGTGGCGCGGCTGCTCGGCCAGATGTTTGCCATCGCCGCCGAGTTCGAGATGGAAACGCAGCCGCAACTCTTGCTGCTGCAGAAAACCATGATGGTCACCGAAGGCGTCGGCCGCATGCTGAACCCCCACCTCAACATGTGGGAGCTGGCGCGGCCGCTGATCGAGGACTGGGCGAGCGCGCATTTCGGCCCGATGGGAAAACTCAAGGAAACGGCGGCGCAGGGCGCGGACGCCGTGCGCAAGCTGCCGCTGATGCTGCGCTACATGGAAAACGCGCTCAAAAGCCTGGGCGATCCGGAAGGCGTCAAGCTGCACTCGCTGACCATCGCCGAGATCCACGCCCGCCGCCGCTTCCTCACCCGCCAATGGCTGACGCTCGGCTGGACGGCGCTGGCGGTGATCACGCTGCTAGCCCTGACGGCGCTGCTGCGCTAATCCCCGCCAATCTCCCCCGGTAGCGGTTCAGCTTCCTGCAGTTGCAGGATAGCGCGTAGAGTAACGCCTTCAGCGCATAGGCGATGCGCAGCCGCCGCGCCAGCGTTCGCGCCGCATTTTCTCCCCCGTATTTCCTCTCCATGTATAACCGCGACCAGGTCATGAGCCGCTGCTTCTCAAACTCCGCCCGCCGGCCGGGCCGGCCACTCGACAGCCCCTTGCCGTGCACGGCCCGCGCCGCATGCGCCAGCACCAACGCGTAGCCGGCCTGCCGGGCGCGCAGGCAGAGATCGTCATCTTCGTAATAGAGGAAAATATTCGGGTCGAAGAATCCGACCTGCCGCATCAGCGTCATGTTGAGCAGCCACACCGCACCCGACAGGAAATCCGCGCAGAGATCGCCCTCCGGCACCGTGAAGCGGTCCCGGCTTTTCTCGCGGGCGAAAACGCCGCGCTTATAGCTGTGGTGCGGCCGCCCGTCCTCCTCATAAAGCATCGGCGCGAGGATGGCCGCCTCAGGCCAGCGCCCTGCCGCCGCCAGCAGCGCGGCCGCCGCGCCGTCCTCAAGCACCGCGTCGGGATTGACCAGCAGCGCATAGGGCGTCGCCACCTGCTGCAGCGCAACATTATTGCCGCGGCCGAAGCCTTCATTTTTCGCGTTGGCGATCAGCCGCACCGCGGGAAAATCGCGGCGGACGAGGTCGCTTGTGCCGTCGGCGCTGGCGTTATCGACGACGACGATCTCGCCGATTTCCGGCTGGCGGCGCAGCGAGGCCAGCGCATCGGCGATGACCCCGGCGCTGTTATAGGCGACAAGAATGGCGGTGACTTGCGACATGGCTTTTGCTACCTTTATACCATGCGTCTGCTGCCTGCAATCGCCCTCGGACTGTTATGCGCCGGCCCCGCCGCCGCCGCGAACGTATCGTCGCTGTCGCTGCTGTCGGAGGCCGAGCAATCCTATTACCAGCAGGTTTTCGCCTACGTCATGGAGAACATCCAGCCCGGCCAGCATTACGACTGGCAGAGCTATGGCGGGCGCGGCACCATCGCCGTCGGCGACGCGTTCACCAGCAAGTCCGGCACCGTCTGCCGCCGCTTCAGCGAGAGCTTCCAGGTGCAGAGTTTTCCCGGCAGCGACGTCGGCGTCGGCTGCAGGCGCGTCGGGCGCGACGGCTGGTGCAAGCTGCGCCCCGGCAACGCGATGACCTGCGCCATGGAATCGCCCGGCTACTGGTTCAACATGCCGACGGTTTCCATGCCCTCCACCGGCTCGCTGCCCGGCCTGCCGGACCTGCCCGATCTCGGCTCCGACATGCCCGACGGGCCCTCGCCCAGCATGCCTTCCAGCAATTACAGCACGCCCAGCGGCCATGACGTCGTCGACACCGTCACCGGCACGGCGGGAGCCGGCGCCGCCTATGTCGCCAACCACGCCAAAGGCTGGTTTTCCGATCTTTTCCGGTAGCTTGACCGGCGATTATAAAGCCTATTGACTAAGCGCGCGCACTTGCTGATAGTACGCCTCTATTTTTACGCCGCGCAGCGCCTGAAAAAAAGACCCCTTCGTCTAGCGGTTAGGACACCACCCTTTCACGGTGGGAACACGGGTTCGATTCCCGTAGGGGTCGCCACTTCAGGGTTTTTTACGACCCCTTCGTCTAGCGGTCAGGACATCACCCTCTCACGGTGAGAACACGGGTTCGAGTCCCGTAGGGGTCGCCACTTCCCTATTTCATCCACTTTTGCGAAGTGGTCGAATGGGGAACGCAATGTATATTCTAGGTTTTTTCCACGCAATTTTACTGTCGAAAATACCAAATTCACCAAACGCCTTTTTCCCTCAACGTTCGACAGCTGGAAGTGTGAGTATGCATTTCCGCTAATTTTTACAATATCTTGCAT
>JAGWLJ010000120.1 GCA_028873275.1 Pseudomonadota bacterium | reverse complement strand
TAGAAGTCACAAAGAACTCAACAGGACGAATGCTCAAAGCCCAGATTCCCCATATCGACCTGCGCGGCAAGACGCCGATCGACCTGTTGCGCGCTTACCCGGACCGGGCGCAGGCGCTCGTGAAGGCGGCGCGGCGTACCTTGGGCATTTTCTCCGATGCGGCGGCGGCGCTGGCGCTGCCATTTGCCGACCGCGCCTCGCACCGCTGGCTGAAGCGCACGCGAAACCCTTTCCTTTATGAGATCGAGTCCTTCGCCGAAATTCTGGAAACTCCCGGCATTTATGCGCTGAACCTGTGCTACGAATGGGGCTGCACCAGCGGCGCCTACCGCACCGGCGAGAACGTCTCGCTGCTGCGCGTGCTGGACTGGCCGTTTCCGCAGCTGGGGCGGGATGTGGTCGTCACCCTGCAATCGGGCACGGCGGGCGAATTCTATAACCTCACCTGGCCGGGCGTGGCGGGGGTATATACCGGCATGGCGCCGGGTCGCTTCTCGGCCGCCATCAATCAGGCCCCGATGCGCCGGCACGGCATTACCTATGCCGGGGACTGGCTCAGCAACCGGCTGCTGGCGAAGCGGCAGAACGGCCTGCCACCGTCGCACCTGCTGCGGCTGGCCTTCGAGCGCAGCGCCGGATACGAAGAGGCGCGCCAGCTCCTCGCTTCAACGCCGCTGGCCATGCCGGCCATCTTCGTGCTGGCGGGGCTGAAGCCCGGCCAGGGTTGCCTGATCGAGAGGACGGAAACCCAGTCGGCCATACTGGAGCTGGCCGCCGGCCAGCAGGTCTGCGCCGCCAATCATTTCGGCAGCCCGATGCTTAACGACGGCCAGCGCTGGCGCTCCCGCGAGATCGACAGCCCGGGCCGCTGGCGGCAGGGCCACGCCATTTTCGGCTACGACCTGGAAACGCCGGATTTCAGCTGGCTGCAGGGACCGATCATCAATGCGCGCACGCGCCTGGCCGTCGTCGCCAACGCCGCCACCGGCCGGCTGATGGCGCAGGGATTTGAAGGAGTCTCGCCGGTCACCGATATTTTCCGCCTGCCCGGCCTGCCGCCGGAGCCGCTTCCGGTCAAAGAGCAGCCCGGCGCGGGCGCCAAGCCCTCCGCGATGGAAATCGAATGGGTATGATGCGCCTATGGTAGACATGGAACTCGAAGCGCTGGCGCTTCCGCATCTCAAATACAGCCTGTTCCTGAAGCGCCGCTTCCTGCCGATTTTCCTGGCCACCTTCCTCGGCGCGTTCAACGATAATCTCCTGCGCTCCGGACTGATCGTGATGATCGCCTATGCGCCCAGCCACGGCATTGCGCTGCCCGCCCGACCGGAGATTCTGGTCACCATTTGCTCGGCGCTGCTGGTCATGCCGCTGCTGATTTTCTCCTCGATCTCCGGCTCGCTGGCCGACAAATATGAGAAATCCCTGCTGGTGCGGCTGACCAAGGTGGCCGAGCTTTTCATCATGGCCTGCGCCTGGTTCGGCTTCCAGCACCACAATATCCTCATGCTGATGGGGCTGCTGTTCATCAGCGGCACACACACCACGTTTTACAGTCCGATCAAGTTCAGCATCCTGCCTGACCATCTGCACAACCGGGAGCTGCTGGCCGGCAACGGCTTCATGGCCGGCGGCAGCTACCTGGCCGTGCTGTGCGGGCTGATCGCCGGCGGACTGCTCGTGGTCTACCCGGGCAACGTCATCGGCACGACGGCGCTGGGCATCGCGCTGGCCGGCTGGTTCGCCAGCCTATTTATTCCCTCCTCGCGCATCGCCCATCCGGAGACGAAGATCAATTTTAACCTGATCCGGGGCACGCGTGAGATGATCGCCTTCGCCTGGCGCGACAGGAAAGTGCTGTTCTCGATCTTCGGCCTGTCATGGTACCTGCTGGTGGGCTGGGTGTTCATGTCGCAGTTCGCCAATTACGCACAGGGTGTCATCCACGCCAACAACGAGGTATACATCCTGTTCCTGACCGTATTTTCCATCGGCATCGCCGCTGGCTCGCTGCTGTGCGACACGCTGCTCAAGGGAGAAATCTCGCTCAAGCTGACGCCGCTCGCCGTCTGGGGCGTTTCCATGTTCACCTATCTCATGGTGTTCACCACGCCGCCGCCGGCCAAAACCATGCTCGATATTGCCGGTTTCCTGGCCGTGCCGCAGCACTGGCTGGTGCTGGGCTGCATGCTGATGGTGGCGGTCAGCGGCGGGATTTACATGGTGCCGCTCTACGCCGTTTTGCAGGCGCATACCCCGTCCGAATACCGCTCGCGCGTCATGGCCGCCAGCAACCTGAGCGACGCCACCTTCACCACCGTGGCGGCGCTGATCGCGGCGCTGCTGCTGTCGCTGGGCGTCCGCATCACCGACCTGTTCCTGCTGGTGGCCACCCTGAACCTCATCGTGGTGTATTATGCGCGCCGAGCCTCTGCTTAGGACTGTCCTGACGACGCTGTTCAGGCTGTGCTTCCGCGTGGAGGTGCGCGGGCTGGAGCATTACCATGCGGCGGGAAGACGCGTGCTGATTCTCGCCAACCACCAGTCCTATCTCGACCCCCCGCTGCTCGGCACCTTCCTGCCGGAAAAGCCGGCCTACGCCATCAATGTTTTCCAGGCCGACAAATGGTATTTCCGCTGGCTGGACCGGCTGGTGACGCTCTACCGCCTCGATCCCTCCAAGGCGCTCTCCATGAAGCGGCTGATCCATGATCTGCGGCAGGGCGCGAAAGTCGTGCTGTTCCCCGAGGGGCGCATCACCACCAGCGGCGGCATCATGAAGATGTACGAAGGCACCTCGCTGCTGATCGAAAAAACCGGCGCGACGGTGCTGCCGGTTCGCATCGACGGCGCGGAATATTCCAAAGTCTCCCGCCTGGGCCGCAAGCTTAAGCCACGCTGGTTTCCCAAAGTCCGTATCACCTTCCTGCCGCCGGTGCGCTTTCCCGAGGGACAAAAAGTGCCCACCCGCGCCATCTACGACCTGATGACCAAAGCCGCCTTCGATGCCACTGATTGCCGCCGCTCCCTGCTGGGTGCGGTGCTGGAGGCAGCACGCTGGCATGGAGGCAAACACATCATCGCCGAGGATATTACGCGGGTGCCGATGAATTATCGGCAGTTGTTCACAAGGGCATTTATACTTTCCAGTAAACTGTCATCCTTGAACGGCGCACAGCGCCAGATCAAGCCCGAGAATGACGCGTTTATAGGTATAATGTTGCCTAGTGGCCTTGCCGCGCTGGTGAGCTTTGTCAGCCTGCACCTGCTGGACAGGATTCCCTGCATGCTCAACTTCTCCGCCGGTACCGCCAATATTCTCCACGCCTGCCGCATCGCCACTGTAAAAACGGTCATCACCTCGCGCCTGTTCGTGGAGAAAGCCAAGCTCGAGCCGGTGATTATGGCGCTGCGCGAGGAATGCGAGATCGTCTGGCTGGAGGACATCCGCGCGCAGATCGGCCTGATTGACAAGCTGCGCGGGCTCTGGCGCGCCCTGTTCGTGCGGGAGGAATTGCAGGGCCTTCTTGCGCGCACCAAACCGGATGATCCGGCGGTGATTCTCTACACCTCCGGCTCGGAAGGCACGCCCAAGGGGGTGGCGCTGTCGCACGCCAATATTCTTGCCAACATCGCCCAGGCCCGCTCACGGCTCGATCTCATGCCCGCCGACATCCTGTTCAACGCCCTGCCGGTGTTCCATTCCTTCGGCCTGACGGTGGGGATGCTGCTGCCGCTGGTGGCGGGCGTCAAAACCTTCCTGTATCCCAGCCCGCTACATTACCGCATCATCCCCGACCTGATGTACGATACCGACGCCACCATCATGCTCGGCACCGACACGTTCTATAACGGTTACGCCCATTACGCCCATGAGTATGATTTCTGGAATATCCGCCTGGCCGTGGCGGGCGCGGAGAAGCTCCGGGAATCGACGCGCCGCCTCTACTGCGACAGATTCGGCGTTTCCATCATGGAAGGCTACGGCGTCACCGAAACCAGCCCGGTCATCTCCTGCAACACGCCGATGGAGCACAAGCCTGGCACGGTCGGCCGCGCTTTCCCCGCCATCGAATGCAGGCTGGAGAAAGTTGAAGGCCTGCCGCATGGCGGGCGGCTGTTCGTCAAAGGCCCTAATGTCATGTTGGGGTATCTCAAAGCCGACCAGCCCGGCATTATTCAGAGGCAGGGCGAATGGTACGACACCGGCGACATCGTCGATATCGATGCCGAGGATTTCATCAGCATCCAGGGCCGCGCCAAGCGCTTCGCCAAGATCGGCGGTGAGATGGTGTCCCTGCTCGCCGTCGAGGAACTGGCCTTTGACGCGCTGCCCGACATCTGCCACGCCGCCGTCGCCGCGCCCGATGAGCGCAAGGGCGAGCACATCATCCTCTTCACCGAATCCCCTGACCTCACCCGCGACCGCCTTGTCCACCGCGCCCGCGCCAAGGGCCTAAGCGACCTCTGCCTGCCAAGGCATGTCATCTTTATGGAAAGCATCCCGAGGCTGGGAAACGGGAAGATTGATTATGTGCAGCTAGCAAGCAGAGTAAGTGCAGAATAATCTGCTCCTCCCCCCCGTAGGGGGAGGCCGGGAGGGGGACATAATTGGGCGCGGAGTCAAATACGCCCCCACCCTAACCCTCCCCCTACGGGGGGAAGGAATTATAGCCGAAACGGGAAGATTAATTATGTGGCGCTGGGCGGAAGAGTTGCCGCCTGCACGGGCGAACCCAGATCCTGATCAGCTTCTTCCCCTGGCTTCGGGATGAACGGCCCGGTCGAACATTTTTTCGATTTCCTGCATGTATAGCAGGTCCTGACCGGGCTTTTCCTCCTGCCCGATGGTTTTTCTTAATCCTGTAACAGCACTCGCCAGATTCCGCTTTGCTTGCGAAACAGCCGGCTCGTTATTACTGCCGCTCATCTGCTCAAATAAATCCCTCGCCGCTAAATATGCGTCGCTCATTGCTACGGCGATCTGTTCGTTATTGCCTTGCGTATTTATGGCAGACCGCTGGAAATCTTCTTCGATTTTATGCATCAGCTGATCCAGAAATGATTCTCGCGATTTCTCTTTTTCCTGCCTGTCCTTTATTTTATTGAATGCTGTCGCAAGAGCGAGCTGATGTCTGGCGGGAAAATCAAATGCAATCGACAATGTGTTATTTTCGTCATTGCTCCAGCAATCATAAGGAACAGGCCCTTCGATATCCGCATTGGTATGCTCCACCACCACATCCAGCAGTGCCTTGACCGCATCTTCTTGCGTATTGAAGTGATTGCAAAGCCGCCCCTTATTCAGGCGAAAATAAAAACCCACCTCGGGAGTCTCTCCTTTAC
>JAGWLJ010000119.1 GCA_028873275.1 Pseudomonadota bacterium | reverse complement strand
GGTCATGGAGAACGACCAGCCCCGCGCCATCGTTTCCTTCTCCGCGCCGGTGAAATACGGCTATGCCCTCGAGCATCAGGGCAATAATCATTACGTGCTGCAGTCCCTGCACCTGCCGAACCGCATCACCCTGACCGGCACGCCTTCCGCCGGCGAGCCGCCGATGCGCACCGTCATCACCTACGACGCCAATCCCGTCCTGCGCGTAAAGATCCAGCAGGAACAGGGGCTGCGCGACACACTGTATGAATTCCACCATGTCACCGTCGCCATGAACGATGCGGTGGAAGCCACCATCGCCTCCATCCTGGGGCATTTCGACGGCAAAACCGGCCCCAATGGCAAGCCGGAAGGCAAATATACCCTCGCCGTCGCCGGGCTTGTGCCGCACGGCGGAAACGCTCCGGCATACAACCTCTCAGCCGATATCGACTATAGCGCCGAGCCGCCCGCCGGGCCGCAAGGCACTGTTGCCGCCGGCGAGCAGATGCAGATCAACCGCTTCGAGTTGAAATCCGACCTGTTCAGCATCCATGCCGCCGGCACGGTGGTAACCGCCGGTGACGATCCCCTGCCCTACGGCAATGTCACGCTCAATATCGACAATGTGCCGCAATTCCTGGCCAGCAGCCTGGTGCCGGCCGACATGCGCCCCTCGGTCAGCGACGCCCTGCAGAAAATCACCGGCGCTCCCGCTGCCGCGCAGGCCGGCGCGCAGATCCCCATGAAGCGCGACAAGAACGGTACGTTCTACATCGGCAACAGCACGTTTGAGGCGCTGGCCGCGTCGGCGCTGGCGAACATGCTGCAGCCAGCCACTTCCCTGCCGCCGCCGGAAGCGCTGAAACCCACGCCGGTTCCAGAGCGGAAAGCCGCCACGCCGCCTGCCCGGGGGTTATAAGATGGCCGCACGCAAGCCCGCCGCAAAAAAGCTGCCGGAGTGGGATTTAAGCGATTTTTACGCTGCGCCGGACGCCCCTTCCCTCGTGAAGGACATCGCCCGCGCCGAGAAGCTGTGCGGCGACTTCCGCAAGGCCTATGAAGGCAAGGTAGTCTCTCTCACTGCCGATGCGCTGGCCAGGGCCATCCGCGAGTACGAGGCGATCCAGGAACTGCTGGGCAAGCTCGGTTCCTACGCGCAGCTGCGCTTCGCCAAGAACATGAGCAACCCGGCCAATGCCCAGTTCTACCAGAACACACAGGAGAAAATCACCTCGCTGTCGTCGCAGACGCTGTTCTTCACCCTTTCCATCAACAAGCTGGAAGACAGCCACCTGCTGGCCATGCGCGGCAACCCGGCGCTCGAGCATTACGGTCCCTGGCTGCGCGACGTGCGGACTTTCCGTCCCTACCAGCTGTCGGACGACCTCGAAAAGCTGCTGCATGAGAAATACGTGGCCGGCCGCGCCGCCTGGACGCGACTGTTCGACGAAACCATCACCGCCCTGCGCTTCCCCATCGGCAAGAAGAAGCTGACCGAGCCGCAGGCGCTCGACCTCCTCTCCTCCAAAGACGCCAAAACGCGCAAGAGCGCTGCGCTGGCCATCGGCAAGGTATTCCGGGAAAAAGCGCCCCTCTTCGCGCTGATCACCAACACGCTGGCCAAGGACAAGGAGATTGAGGATCAGTGGCGCGGGTTCAAATCTCCCATTTCCTCGCGCAACGTCAGCAATTACATCGAGGACGAGGTGGTGGAAGCGCTGATTTCCACCGTGCATAAGAATTATCCCCGCCTGTCGCACCGTTATTATGCGCTGAAGGCCAAATGGTTCGGCAAAAAGCAGCTTGATTACTGGGACCGCAACGCCCCGCTGCCGGGCGACGCCGACCGTACCTACACCTGGGACGCCGCAAAGGAGCTGGTGCTGGATTCCTACGGCCGCTTCTCGCCGGAGCTGGCGGCGTTGGGTAAGCGCTTCTTCGAAAGGCCGTGGATCGACGCGCCGGTACAGCCCGGCAAGTCGCCGGGTGCCTTCGCGCATCCCACCGTGCCGTCCGTGCATCCTTATCTGCTGGTCAATTTCCAGGGCAAATCACGTGACGTGATGACGCTGGCGCATGAGCTGGGCCACGGCGTGCATCAGGTACTGTCAGCCAAACAGGGCGCGCTGCTGTGCGACACGCCGCTGACGCTGGCCGAAACTGCCTCGGTGTTCGGCGAGCAGCTGACCTTCCGCGAGATGGTGCGCCGCGAGAAAGACGCCAAGCGCCGCAAGCGTCTCATCGCCTCCAAGGTGGAGGACATGCTCAACACCGTGGTGAGGCAGATCGCCTTCTGCGAATTCGAGAAACGCCTGCACGGCGAGCGCCGCCAGGGCGAACTGGCCGCCGAACGCATCTGCGACATCTGGATGAACGTGCAGTCAGAAAGCCTCGGCCCGGCCATCAGGCTCAGCGGCGATTACCGCTATTTCTGGACGTACATTCCGCATTTCATCCACACGCCGTTCTATGTATATGCCTATGCTTTTGGCGAATGCCTGGTCAACTCGCTGTATGCGGTCTATGAGAAAGGCAAAGTCCCCGGCTTCGAGAAGAAATACCTGGCCATGCTGGAAGCCGGCGGCACGCTGCGCCACAAGGAATTGCTGAAGCCCTTCGGCCTCGACGCCTCCCGCCCGGATTTCTGGCAGCAGGGGCTGGATATCATCTCCGGCTTCATCGACGAATTGGAGGCATAACGCCGAAACCGCCGCTCGTGTATTAGCGCGCCACTCCGGCTCCGCGTTCTTTTCTCATTTTTTCAATGGCTGTAGCCACTTGCGCCAAATCGCATTTGTGGAAAACAAGTATGAAGCGTTCGCCATACTGATTTCCGATTCTTCCGTACCGGACAACTTCGACATGCGCCCGCCCCACCGCCGCAACCGGACGCAGAAATTTACCGGCCTGCTCCCGCAGCCATTCCGGCGTATCTTTTTCTTCCCATACACAATGATGAGATAGCAGTATTTCCTGTCCTGTCCTGGCTAGTCCGGCATTGCGAATGATAGTATAAAGAAGATTTTTGACCCCCGATGTATTAAATTGCGTCCTTCCCGGTTTTTCCGCCTCACAGGCCGGCACACCGACATTAACGGTAACCCTCATAAGATCGGGAGAAGATGGCTCCGCAGCCCATTGCGTGTCGATTGAGGCGGGAACCGTAACGCTTTTTGGCACAGGAGCATGCTCGCAGGTATTGTCCCGTATCAGCGCCCGCATGGGAAAGCAGGATACTCCGGTCTGATAGGTGACAAAGCCATTCGAGGCCTGCTTGCCGGAAACGACACTTCGCCTGTTAAACAGGTCGCTCATCTGCTGGAGCACATTCTCCCTGAGCAGCCTGCCATTATCGTAAGAAATTGCCTGCGGCATAAATATTACCCCGTCAGGCTTTTAGCACATTACCATTTCCTTAGTTAAGTTAAGATTTTATGACAATTAGGGGATTTAAAGCCCTGCCACGCTGCGGCTCAGGTATTTTGCCGGGTCGATGGGCTCCTTGCCGTCGCGGATGGCGAAATGCAGCTGCGGCTCCTTGACGTTGCCGGTCGCGCCGACATAGCCAATGATGTCGCCCTGCTTCACATGATCGTGTTTATCGACAGTGGCGCGGCTCATATGGGCATAGGCGGTGGTTTTATTGCCGGCATGCTTGATCAGCACCATGTTGCCGTAACCGGCCAGCTCGTTGCCGGCATAGACCACTTCGCCGTCGGCCGCCGCCCACACGGGCTCGCCCTCGGGAGAGGCGATATTGATGCCGTCGTTGGATTTTCCGCCGCCCTTGGGCCCGAAGCCGGAGATGATCTTATGCGTCGCCACCGGCCACATGAAGGTTTCGGCCCTGGCCACCTGCCTGGGTGCGGGCTTGCTTGCCGGGACAGGAGCGCTGTCATTGCCGATCACGCGGTCAAGTTGCGATACGGTAACGTCGCTGGTGGGAGCGGGCTTGCTGACCGGGGCGAGCGGTGCGCCGGCGGCGGGAGCCAGGGTATTCAGATCACTCACGACCACCGGCTGGGTGTCAGCCGCGCTGGTATAGACCGGCGCGGAATGATCAGGCTGAAAGCCATTGGCGGCGTAGCTGGCATTGGCACCGCTGCGGCCGTAAGTAAACTGGCCTTTCATATCGATCGGCGCCGGCTGCTGCGAGCAGGCGGCGGTGACCAGAAGCACGGCGAACAAGCCGGCGTGCGTGCTGTAATACCCCATGGTGACAACTCCCCTATTTTGGACGATAGGCTTGCCCTAACATAACGGAGTTAAAAAATGGTAAACGGAATTACCCCTCCACCAGCGGCACGAAGCGCACGTTCATGAGATGCTCGGTGCCGATGGCGCCATGCTCGTCCTTGCGGATCCGGAGCAGGATCTGGCTGGCGTTCTTGCCGACCGGGGCGACCATGATGCCGCCCGGCGCCAGCTGCTCGAGCAGCGCGGCGGGGATTTCATCGGCGGCGGCGGTGACGATGATGCGCTCGAACGGCGCGGCTTCCTTCCATCCTTTGGAGCCATCGCCGCGCCGGCTGACGATATTGGTCAGCTGCATCTGGCGGAAACGCTCCTCGGCCTGCGCCAGCAGCTCCTTATGCCGCTCGACGGTGTAGACGCGCCGCGCCAGCCGCGCCAGTATGGCCGTCTGGTAGCCCGAGCCGGTGCCGATCTCCAGCACGCGCATGCGCGGCTCGACATCGAGCGCCCAGGTCATCCATGCCACCACGGTGGGCTGGCTGATGGTCTGCCCGCAGGCGATGGGCAGCGCCGTATCTTCCCAGGCATGCTCGCGGAACGCCTCTTCGACGAATAATTCCCGCGGCACGCTTTCGATGGCCGCCAGCACCTGCGTATTCTGTATGCCGCTGGAGCGCAGCTGCATTAAAAGGCGGATGCGGTTGGAGGCCTCCTCGGCCGATGGCGGGTGAACGGGGGTATGATGATAGGAACTACGCTCTTTATGCCTGGAATTCACGCCCGCTCCTTTGGATCAGCGCTACACTCAATAAAGAATAACCTTTAAGATTAGCTTAATGGACGCTCGGCACTCCGTCATTCCCGTCAGGCGAGGATCCATGCCATGCAACATTATGATTTGTATTAATTAATTGCGCTGCGTCGCATTCTTCATCAAATTGTAACACACAAGCCCATAAAAATGCCCTATATTCCTTGGTATAAGGCCCTAATAATGGAGAAAAACCATGGCTGACCAAGAGAACAACGATAATGGCGTAACGTTGACACAGACTGGCATTGGCGCTGCCGGTGGTGCATTGACCGCGGCTGCTCTTACCGGATATGAGGCTAATAAGCTCCGTGGCGGCGACGATACCATTTCAGATTATCGCGACAAGAAATTGGCGTTA
>JAGWLJ010000371.1 GCA_028873275.1 Pseudomonadota bacterium | reverse complement strand
CCGAGCAGCTCAAGAGCCTCGAAACGAATCTCAAGCTCGTGGTGTTCGGGCAGGACAAGGCGATTGAAGCGCTGGCCACCGCCATCAAGATGGCGCGCGCAGGGCTCCGCGAGGAAGAAAAGCCGATCGGCAATTACCTGTTCACCGGCCCCACCGGCGTCGGCAAGACCGAAGTGGCGCAGCAGCTGGCCGTGCAGATGGGCATGGAGCTGGCGCGCTTCGACATGAGCGAATATATGGAAAAACACGCGGTGAGCCGCCTGATTGGCGCGCCTCCGGGCTATGTCGGTTTCGACCAGGGCGGCCTCATGACCGACGCGGTGGACAAGAACCCGTATTGCGTCATCCTGCTCGACGAAATCGAGAAGGCGCACCCGGACGTCTACAACATCCTGCTGCAGATCATGGATTATGGCCGCCTCACCGACAATAACGGCAAGGAAGTGAATTTCAGAAACGCCATCATCATCATGACGAGCAACGCGGGCGCGAGCGACATGGCGCGGGCGCCGGTCGGCTTCGTGAAGATGGATCGCGCCGGCGAGGACAAGGAAGCCATCCAGCGGGCCTTCACGCCGGAATTCCGCAATCGCCTCGACGCCATCATCTCGTTCGACCACCTGACACCGGACGTGGTGGCGCATGTGGTGAACAAGTTCATCTTCCGCCTCGAGTCGCAGCTGGCTGACCGCAACGTCACCATCCTGCTCGACGATGCCTCGCGCAAATGGCTGGTTGAGCGCGGCTACGACAAGGCCAACGGCGCCCGTCCGATGGCGCGCCTCATCGCCGAAAAGATCAAGAAGCCGCTGGCCGACGAAGTGCTGTTCGGCAAGCTCAGCAAGGGCGGCACGGTGAAAGTGTCGGTCGAAAACGGCGAGCTGGCGTTTGCCATCACCAAGGCCGCACCCGGCACCGCCAAACACGCCTCCGACACCGATGAGGAGCTGGTGGGGTAAGCTTCACCGGGCAGGCCACTTATGAGAGCGGAACAATTACGCGGGTTTACTCAAGTATCGGATTTTTCGGACCCTGCGCGTCCCATCGGAAATGTGGAGCGCATTCAACCCAAATACGA
>JAGWLJ010000370.1 GCA_028873275.1 Pseudomonadota bacterium | reverse complement strand
GGTGAAATTCTTTCTTAACCCGGCGGGGTTAAGATAGGCACATGAAAAATAGCCCGTCCGTTCCTATTGCCGCCGGCGGCAATGAAACCCATTACGCCAAAACGGCCTTTGCGCTGATGGAAGAGCGCCGTATCGCGCCCAGCCCGGAAAATTATGCCGTGTGGTATCACTACGTCATGGGGCATAAGGAGCTGGCCAGGGAAATCGACACGCTGGAGGCCAACCGCATTCCGTTCAGCCAGACCGTGGCCATGCAGCTCTACCAGAAATTCATCGTCGCCAATCACAATCAGAAAGCGCTTGATGACGCTGCCGACAACGCGCAGAAAATTCTCGCCGAGGTCATCAAGGTAGTGCACGGCTTCAGCGGCGACACGCAGGATTATAATAAAGGCATCGGGCAGTATATCGATAATATCAGCGACAAATACAAAGGGACCGGCCTCGAGCACCTGGTCAAGGAACTTGTCCAAACGACTGTCACCATGAAGCAGAGCGGCGAGCGCGTCAGCCGCAAGCTCGAGGAATCGACGCAGGAAATCCACGCGCTCAAAAAGAATCTCGAGAAGGTGGCGGCGGAAGCGCAGCGCGATTTCCTGACCGGCGTCTTCAACCGCAAATCCTTCGATACGCTTGCCGAGGAACAGATTCAGAATGCCGTCGAGCGCCGCCTGTCGCTCTGTCTGCTGATGATCGACATCGATCACTTCAAGCAGTTCAACGACCGCTTCGGCCATTTGCTGGGCGACGAAGTGCTCAAGATCGTGGCGCGCACGCTGACCGATACGCTGAAAGGCCGCGACGTCGTCGGCCGCTTCGGCGGTGAGGAGTTCGCGGTGGTGCTGCCGGAGACGCCGATCGAAGGCGCGCTCAAAGTTGCCGACATCATTCGCACGGCCGTGGCTAATAAGGAGCTCAAGCGCAAGGATACCGGCGAGGTGTTTGGCACCATTACGGTATCCATCGGCGTAGCGCGGTTAAAGCTCGGCGTCGATTCGCTGACGACGCTGATCCGCCGTGCCGACGAGGCGATGTACCAGTCGACACGCAATGGCCGCAACCGCATTACTTCCGAAGCGGCGGG
>JAGWLJ010000369.1 GCA_028873275.1 Pseudomonadota bacterium | reverse complement strand
GCTAATCCTTAGCCCCTTATGACCGAATTCATCCCAGCGAAAGACGGGCTGGCGCCGTACGCCTGCCATCCCGAGGCCGGCCGCGGCCGCCTGCACCCGGAAGAGGAGAGCAACACGCGCTCCTGCTTCCAGCGCGACCGCGACCGCATCATCCATTCCACCGCTTTCCGCCGCCTGGAATATAAGACGCAGGTTTTCGTCAACCATGAGGGCGACCATTACCGCACGCGGCTCACCCACAGCCTGGAAGTGTCGCAGATGGCGCGTGGCATTTGCCGGTCGCTGGGCCTGAACGAAGATCTGGCGGAAACACTGGCGCTGGCGCACGACATCGGCCATACGCCGTTTGGCCATGCCGGTGAGGAAGCGCTGGCCGAAATGATGGAGCCGTTCGGCGGCTTCGATCACAACGCCCATTGCCTGCGTATCATGACGGCGCTGGAGCAGCGCTACGCCGAGTTCGACGGGCTTAACCTCACCTGGGAAACGCTGGAAGGCATCGCCAAGCATAACGGCCCGCTGATCCGGCGCACCGGCGCGTCGCTTTTCGGCAAGCTGATGGGAAAGCCAGTGGCGCCGACGCTGCCGCGCGCCATCGCCGAATATAATACCCGGCATGATCTGGAACTGGAGGATTTCGCCAGCGGCGAGGCGCAGGTGGCGTCGCTCTCCGACGACATCGCCTACAATAATCATGATATTGATGATGGCCTGCGCGCCGGGCTGTTCACGCTGGAGGACATCCAGGAGGTCGAGACGTTCGGGGCAATTTTCCGCGAGGTGCGCAGCTACTATCCCGGTATCGAGCCGCCGCGGCTGACGCACGAGGTCATCCGCCGCCTCATCAACCGCATGGTGACCGACCTCATCGAGGAAACGCGCCGCAATATCGAAGCCGGCCACGTCGAAAAGCCGGAGGACATCCGGAAGCTCGGCAAGCCGCTGGTGGCGTTTTCCGCCGAGATGCAGGAGGCCAACGCCGCGCTCAAGGAATTCCTGATGGAGAACATGTACCGGCATTACAAGGTCAACCGCATGGCAAGCAAGGCGAAGCGCGTGGTGAAGGATCTGTTCCAGTTTTTCCT
>JAGWLJ010000118.1 GCA_028873275.1 Pseudomonadota bacterium | reverse complement strand
CTCTTTTGTCCTGATTTCCGCCGTCATGCTGACCGCCACCGCGGCCCTGGCCGATGAATCCGCCACAAGCGAAAGCAAAACCGAATACAAGAATAATGGTGGCTATGAATCGACCTCCTCCTCGGAGGAAACGACGCCCGAAGGCACCAGTAAAACCTCGAAGACCACGGTCGACGTGGACGTCGACCGCAATGGCCTTGCCAGCAAAGATATCAAAACGAAGACTACTACCGATCCCGAAGGCCTGTTCAACAAGAAAACATCGAGCAGCGAAGACAGGACCAAGCAGAAAGCCAATGGCGGCTATACACGCACAACCACGCATGAAAAAACCGATGCCGCCGGCACCAACATTTCAAGCAAAACGAAAACGGATGTTGATGTCGACGCCGGAGGCAATACCGTCGCCACTACTAAGTCCCAGCAAACCGTCGACCCGAAAGGGCTGATGAACAAGCATACCACCACATCCGAAACGAAATCCGTCAACGGCACGGTCGTCGAGGAAAATCAGGAAAGCAAGTAATCCCTCTCCCCGGCCTGGCGGCTGGGAAACCGGCCGCCTCTTTTTACCGGCATTGTTGCGCTTGCACGCCGTAAGAGTATAAACGTGGAATGACTACGCACGCGCATCATTCCCATGCTAGCGATTATGGCCGCGCCTTCATCATCGGCATCGGCCTGAACGTCGCCTTTACCTTTGCCGAAATAGCTTATGGCTTCCAGGCCAACTCGCTGGCGCTGCTGGCCGACGCCGGACATAATGCCAGCGACGTGCTGGGGCTCGCCATGGCATGGGGCGCCACATGGCTTGGCCGCCGCGAGGCCTCCGAACGCTTCACTTACGGGCTGCAGAGCGCCTCTATTATCGCCGCGCTGGCTAACGCGCTGCTGCTGCTGGCTGCCGTTGGCGGCATTGGCTGGGAGGCGGCGCAGCGCCTGGCAACGCCGCAGGCGCCGGCAGCAGGACTGGTCATCACCGTCGCTTCCGTTGGAGTGTTGGTCAACGGACTTACCGCCTGGCTTTTCCATGAAAAGGATCATCATGACCTCAATCTGCGCGGCGCCTTCCTGCACATGGCGGCCGACGCGGCGATTTCGCTGGGCGTCGTTTTCTCTGGTCTGTTGATTATCCGAACCGGCTGGCTGTGGCTTGACCCGGCGGTGAGTCTGCTTATCGTGCTGGCCATCGTGTTCGGCACCTGGCAGCTGCTGAAAGAATCGCTATCGCTGGCGCTGCATGCCGTGCCGAGGCATATCGATACGGCACAAGTGAAAGCGTGGCTCGCCGGACTGGAAGGCGTGCGCGGGGTACACGACCTGCATATCTGGGCAATGAGCACCACCGGCGTGGCCATGAGCGCACATCTGCTGATGCCGGATGGGCATCCCGGCGATGCCTTCATCACTACGGTAACGCATGAGTTACAACACCGCTTCCGCATCGATCACGCCACGCTGCAGATCGAGTTGGGCGACGCCGCGGGCTGCGAAGGTTGCGGGCATCCATGACGTGGCGCCTGCTATGCTGGCTGATTATCGCCTTCGCCTGCTTCTGGGGTATCGGGGCATATCCGCTGCTCGATAATAACGAGGGGCTGTACGCTTCCATCGCCCGCTACATGCTGGAAAGTGGCGATTTCATCATTCCGCGCCTCAACGGCGTTCCTTATATTGAAAAACCGCCCATGCTCTACTGGTTGATGGCGGCGTCGATGAAACTATTTGGCGTCAACGAATGGGGGGCGCGTCTGCCAACGGCGCTGGCGCTTTTTGCCACGGCGTGGCTGATGCAGCGCTTTCTGTCGCGCCATGCCCGCGCCGAAACGGGAACGATCGCCGCCCTGCTGCTGGCGACCTCTCTGCCACTGGCTGTCATTGGGCGGACTATCCTGTGCGACATGCTGATGACTTGCTTCGTCAGCGCAGCACTGACGGCATTTTATGAATGGCGCATATCGGGAAACCATCGCGCGCTGGTAGGGTTTTATGGGTTACTGGCACTGGCCGTGCTGACCAAGGGGTTTGTTGCCGTTATTCTCGCCGGCGGTTCGATTCTCGTTTTTCTTCTCTGGCAGCGTACCCCCTGGCGGGAATATTTTCGCCTGTTGTCTCTGCCAGGAATTGCCCTGTTTCTTATCATTGCCGCGCCGTGGCATATCGCCGCCTCGCTTGAGGAGCCGGATTTCGCCTGGTTTTATTTCATTAATGAGCATGTGAACCGCTTTCTTGGAACGCGCGAGCCGCATGATTATTACACCGGCCCCGCTTGGTACTACCTACCGCGCATCGCCGCCTATCTGCTACCGTGGACGCCGTTTATGGTGTTGCTTATGAAAAAGCCCATTCAGGATTCAGAACCGGAAACTCAGATAAAACTGCACCGCTTCCTCTGGTCATGGTTCCTGTTCTTCCTGGCGTTCTTCTCGCTCTCCGGCGGCAAGGCCAATTATTACGTGATCGCCGGCATGCCGCCTTTTATCATGCTGCTGGCGCTCAGAATACAATCCTACATCGATGCAAAGAGCCGCGCTCTGCCTGCCATCGGCAGCGTCATTCTTGTCCTGATCGCCGCTATACCCATATTCGCACACCGCTTCTGCGGCAACCTTTATCCCGTCTGCCAGCTTGCCACGCCGCTGGCAATTGCCGCCGCCTGCGCTTACGCATTGGCTAGCGGATTGCTGCTATGGCGGCTTGAGCGACGCTGGGTGGCACTGGTGATCGGCGCTCATGCTTTCCTGCTGCTGCCGCTTTTGATCGCCGGCGTTAACCTGTCCGCCGACCGCATCTCGCAGAAGCCGGTGGCGGATTTCATGAAACCCTACCAACGCATTGCCATGTACCAGAATTTCGAGGAATTGTCGGCCATGGCGTTTTATATCCATTCGCCGCTAGTGATGGTCGATAGCGTATCGGCCGACCTGCTTTACGGCCAGAAGCGCGGACAGGCGGCGGAGAACTTTCTTTCACTCAAGCAGTGGACGGCGATGCCGCAGTCCCTGCCGCTAGTGGTGCGCAACACAAAAATGCCGGAGCTCACGGCGATAATGCCGAACGATCCCATCTGCCCCTTGCAGCGCTTTACCCTTGTGACCGTGGTCGATTTATGCAAGAGAATAGCCCATCATGATTGATGATGCTGATCCCGCCTCCTGGAAGCGCGACATTTTTGTTCTGTTCTGCGCGATACTGGTGTTTTTTTCTATCGGCCTGGCAGCGCGGCCGTACCTGACGCCCAGCGAAGCGCGCTATATCGAGCTGCCGCACCAGATGCTCATCACGCATGACTGGCTGACCCCACGCATCGATGGCGTACCTTATTTCGAAAAGCCGCCACTGTTTTACTGGATACAGGCCTCGGTGATGCAGTTCTTCGGCACCGGTGAATTTGCCGGGCGCATCGCCACCGCCGTCATGTCGACGCTGATCTGCCTCATTACCTACGCCACGGCGCGCATGTTCTACGGAAGGCTGGCCGGCATGCTGGCCGCAGGGGCGCTGGCCACCTGCGCGCTGGGTTACGCTCTGTCGCGCGTCGCCATGGTTGATATTCCGGTCAGCCTGTTCCTGACCGCCTGCTTCGCCTGTTTCCTAACCGCGCAGAATATGGAGAATCGCCGCTGGTATTACGGCATGTACGCCGCGGCGGCGCTGGCGGTGATGAGCAAGGGGCTGATCGGCATCGTTATCCCCGGCCTGGTCATTGGCACATGGATTATCCTCACGCGGCGCTGGTGGACTCTTTTCGAGGCAAGGCTCATTTCCGGCCTGCTGATCGTGCTGGCCATTGCCGCACCGTGGCACTGGCTGATGACGCGGGCGCATCCCGGCTTCTTCGATTTCTATTTCATCAACGAGCATTTCACGCGCTACCTCACCGATTCGCACAAGCGCGTGCAGCCGTGGTGGTTCTTCATCGCCATCACCCTGGCCGGGCTGCTGCCGTGGACGGGACTACTCTTTCCCACGCTCAGGCAGGTGCGCCTCAAGGAACCGGCGACGCTGTTCCTGCTGATCTGGATTGCGCTGCCTTTCTTGTTCTTCTCGGCTTCGCATTCCAAGCTGGCCCCCTATATTTTCCCGGTCTTTCCGCCGCTTTCCATGCTACTTGGCCGTTATCTGGCGGAAGCCTGGCAGGGAAGGCATATCATCGCGCTGCGCGGCAATGCTTGGTTAGTCCTAACCTTATTCACCATCGCGCTGGCAGTGTTTCTTTTCGTGCCGTTGCCGCTTGACGACCAGAACAAGCTGGCCTTCGCCAGCCTGCCCAAGTCGCTGCTGGTGCCGACAGGGCTGACGCTGGCAGCGCTGGCGTATCTGCTCCTCGGCCGCCGCCCGGCACCGGAGCTGATTACCGGGCTCGCCATCTTCGCGTTGATTGTCGATATGACCGCCAACCGCATCGTCGCCGACATCGACCACGCCACCGTCAAGCCGCTGGCGGCCCAGCTGGCTCCGCGGCTGCATGCCAATGATGACGTAGTGGCTTACGCCAGCTATTTCCAGGATCTGCCGGTGTATCTCGACCGCAACGTCGCCGTTGCCGGTTATACGGGGGAACTGGATTTCGGCGTGACGCATTATCCCCAGACGCACCGCTGGATGATCTCCGACGAGGAATTCTGGCAGCGCTGCGCGGCCGACACGCATAACGTCTATGTCTTCATGAAGAAAACGACTTTCGACACCCTGCCCCCGCACCCTGACTGCCCATTGCGGGTAATCGGCGAATATGGCAAGACAGTGATGCTTGAAAGGAATTTTCCATGAATCCGATGCTGCTGATTCTCACCGGCGTCATGCTCAACGCCGCCGCACAGTTGCTTCTGAAAGTAGGCATGCAGCGCATCGGCCATTTTGACTTGACTCTGGCCAATGCCTGGCCCGTCGGCCTGCAGGTGGCAACCAGCCTGCCTATTATAGGTGGCATGGCATGCTACGTCATCAGCATTCTGGTGTGGCTGGTGGTGCTGTCGCGCGTCGAGGTCAGCATGGCTTACCCGATGGTGAGTCTAGGCTATGTGGTGACAGCACTGGCGGCGTATTTCTGGCTGGGGGAGCAACTGGGGCCGATGCGACTGGCCGGGATTGTTATTATCCTGATCGGCGTGTGGATGGTAAGCAGGACAGCATGAACGAACAACCTTTTCTTCCATTCGCCAAGCCCTCCCTTTCCGAAGCCGCTATCGAGGAAGTCGTTTCCTGCCTGCGCTCCGGGTGGATCACCACCGGCCCGCGCGTGCAGAAATTCGAGGAGATGCTGTCGGCCTATCACGGCGGCCGGCGGGCGCTGGCTCTGTCCTCAGCCACGGCGGGGCTGCAGGTGGCGCTGCAGGCGCTCAAACTCAGGGAGGGCGACGAGGTCATCACCACGCCGCTGACCTTCGTTGCCACGCTTAACA
>JAGWLJ010000117.1 GCA_028873275.1 Pseudomonadota bacterium | reverse complement strand
TTCCATGGCAGCAAGCACCGCTCCCATGGGATTGTCTGGATCGCCGAAATCTTGGGATTCATATTGCTTCAGGGTTTCCACCAGCGCATTGATCGCCACCCGGTCGGCTATTTCGTTCGATACGGGGAATTTATCATTTTCCTTGCTGTTGCCGCCGCTTTTAAGCGCCGTTCCCGATTTCTGTATCAGCCGTTTGGCGGGATGGGCGATGCTGCGCGACAGCAGGCGGCCGATCGAGGCCGGATGGTTGAGGTAATTGAGCAGGTCGCCACCCTGGAAGGTGAACTTGGCAAATTCATAAATCTGGAAATCATCCACCGTGCCGGAAATAGCACGCACACCATTGCGGTAAGCATCCGATACGCTGCCACCCTCGAAGAATTGCAGTTGCTTATCGCGGCCTTCGCCCGCCATTTTTTTATGCAGCTGACGCAGCACTTTATGGGCCTGATGGATGAATCCGCGCGCCGCCAGCGCACCGGCGCGGCGGGCATTATCGCTATGGGCGATCTGCACCTGTTGCGTCAGCTGCGGTTGGTTTCGCGAAGTGTCAGCTGCCACCTCATGGAGATGCTGCTCATAGGCTTTGCTATCGTAAGCTGCCTTCATGATGGTGTCGATAGACTGCATCGTTTCCGGTTCTTCGAACAGCGGAATGATGCCCAGCAACGGTTTTTTTTCACCCTTTGCCGCCATCATCTGCACGAACTTGGCTTCGAGCAGGTTAATATCACTTTTGCATTCTGCCAGCACATTGTCCTGCACCATGTCCGGAAAATCACGCGCCAGTTCCATGCGCTTCAGGCTGTGATAGGCGATGGGGGTGAAATCCTTGGGGGTGGGATCTTTATCGGTGGGGTTCTTCCCGTAGGCTTTTTCGGCGCCTGCGTCGATCAGCGCTTTCTTGTCGCGCACCAGGGCTTGTATGGTTTCCGGATGCTCCAGCATTTCTTCGAGAGTTACTCGTTTTTGTTCTGCCGGCTTCTTCCCGTATCCGTCAACCAGCAGGCTCACGACGTCGGAATATTCCTCGCTGGTTTCGCGGTATTCGATTTTTCCAAAATTGAATCCAAACAGGCGATGCTGCCGGATGAGATTCAATAATTCGATGTTTTTGGTGGCATTGTAGGCGCTAATCAGCGTCTTGCCGAAATCTTCCTTATGCGCGGCCAGCGGCGCATCGATGTTTTTTACGGCCGTGGCGATGGCTTCGAATTGCTCTGGCGCCATCAGCGTTTTGCCTTCCAGCGGCGTGCCCTCGCGCGCCTTACGCGCTTCCTCAAATGAGGGCAGCAGGGTGTCCAGCGCATCGGCACCCTGTTTGAAAACCTCTTTTTTCGCCGCCAAAGCTGCTTGATGCGCTTCCGGCAGGGAAGGCAGAATGCTTTCAAGCGATTGCGCATATTTCTCCAGAATGCTTTTCTTGTGGAGAATAATGGCTTCCAGCGTTGTTTCGCCGGAAACGTTGGCATTGCCATCCTTGTCGCCCGAAGAGCCCCAGGAACCGAGGCGTATATTGAGCTTCAGGTCCAGCGGATTATAGGTTTCACTGCCGCCCGCTTTGGCCTGGAGGGCGTGATCGAATTCCTGATATGCCCGGGGCAGATCATCATAGATATTGCCAAGCGCGTTCAGAACGAACAGGGTCTCATCGCGCACGGTGAAATTACGGTCTTTGCCATTCAGCTGATGCAGCAGCGGTTCACGCATGAATGCCGCTACGGTTTTCTGAAGGTCTTTCTCTGCGCCTCTCTCAAGCGCGATACCGATCTCCCGCTGGCGCCGGATTGACTGCAGGGCGTTGGTATTGGTGGGGTGCTGCGTGAGAATCATCTCAAAGACAGGCTTTCCGATAGCTTCGATGGCACGGCTTACCGTCCAGTCGGAAGGCATCTGCTGTACCAATACCTCCGGGCCGCCGGGAAGCGGCTGTCCATTTTCGCGCAGCTTCTGAAAATACTGCTCACGCGCCGCGAGTCCGGCTATTTCATAAAGATGACCGAGGCGCGCATAGCCTTCGATGAGCTTCTCGCGCTGGCCGGCTTTTAAACTCGTGATCGCGGCTTCAAATGCGTCGGAATTTAGACCCGCGGTACGCGCGTTCGATGGGCGCCATGCCATATCGATCAGCGTTTCCAGAGCACGCGCAACTTCCGGCCCGCCCAGATCTTGAGAGTGCTTAATGCTTTCCAGCGCGATACGCTTCAACCTATGCGCGATTTCCAGTTGGCTTTCGGGAGAGTGACGGGAGGAAGCTAATTTCGCAGCAGCGCTAAAGGAATGCATAGAGACCAATAATTATGATGAAGCTTATTTGCTTTATATATTAACAAGAGATTTATATTATGACAATTCTGTTAATTCTGATAAAAAACAACCCGCTTTTGCGGGTTGTTTTACCTTTAATGCAAGTAGGTCGGCAGTAGCCGGGATGAGGGCTAGACGCTGTAATACATCTCGAATTCGATCGGCTGCGGGGTGTGTTCCCACTTGTAGACTTCCTGCATCTTGAGGTCGATATAGGAGTCGATCAGATCGTCGGTCATGACGCCGCCTTTCTTGAGGAAGGCGCGGTTGGAATCGAGCGCCGCCAGCGAATCGCGCAGGCTGCCGGAGACGGTCGGGACGTTTTTCAGCTCCTCCGGCGGCAGGTCATAAAGATTCTTGTCCATGGCGTCGCCGGGGTGGATCTTGTTCTCGATGCCGTCGAGACCGGCCATCAGCATCGCCGTGAAGGCATAATACGGGTTGGCCGACGGATCAGGGAAACGCACCTCGATGCGCTTGCCCTTGGGCGAAGCGACATAGGGGATGCGGATAGAGGCCGAGCGGTTGCGTGCCGAATAGGCCAGCAGCACCGGCGCTTCGAATCCCGGGATCAGGCGTTTGTAGCTGTTGGTGCTGGGGTTGGTGAAGGCGTTGAGGGCCTTGGCGTGGCGGATGATGCCACCGATGTAATAGAGGCACATTTCCGACAGGTCGGCATAGCCGTTGCCGGCAAAAAGAGGCTTTCCGCCTTTCCACAGGCTCTGGTGCGTGTGCATGCCGGAGCCATTATCGCCGGAGATGGGCTTGGGCATGAAGGTGACCGTCTTGCCGTAGGAATGGGCGACGTTGTGCACAACGTATTTGTATTTCTGCACGTTGTCGGCGGTGCTGGTGAGGGTGGAGAACATGGTGCCCAGCTCGCATTGCGCAGGGGCGACCTCGTGGTGATGCAGCACCGGCTCGACGCCGACGGCGGAAAGCGTCGTCAGCATCTCGGCGCGCAGGTCGGACAGCGAATCGACCGGCTGGACGGGGAAGTAGCCGCCCTTGGTCGGCGGGCGGTGGCCCATGTTGCCGGCCTGGTATTCCTTGTCGGAGTTGCGCGGCAGTTCCTCGGAATCGAGCTGGTGGAAGCTGTAATTGCCGCAGGTCTTGAAGCGGGCGTCGTCGAACACGAAGAATTCAAGCTCGGGGCCGAAATAAGCGGTGTCGCCGATGCCGGTATATTGCAGATAGGCCTCGGCGCGCTTCGCGGTGCTTCGCGGGTCGCGCCCGTAAGCCTGGCCGGTGGAGGGCTCGATGACGTCGCAGAACACTACCAGCGTCGGCTGGGCGGCGAAGGGATCGATGAACGCCGTCTGGGCGTCCGGCATCAGGATCATGTCCGACTCGTTGATCGACTTCCAGCCGGCGATGGAGGAGCCGTCGAACATGATGCCGTCCTCGAAGCTGCCTTCGTTGACCTGAGCGCTCACGTAGGCCGTGTGCTGCCATTTGCCCTTGGGGTCGGTGAAGCGGAAATCGACGAACTGAATATCATTGTCTTTGATCAGCTTGAAGACGTCATTGGCGGACATAGAAATCTCTTACTCCCGTATTATTATGGTTATTATGATCGAATCGAGTGCCGTTATAGCAGCCAATGAATGATTGTAAAGGATACTTATTCAGTTACCAAAGGGCCTATGCACTCCGGTGGAATGTGATGACATTCTCTTCTGCCATGACGCATTTGCTATGTTTTTGCTGATAGACTTTTCTAATAATGCCTTTGCAGCGGCAAGGAATTCTCTTCTAATCTCCGGCTCTCTTGAACTTTCGTTATGTTCGATATGCTTTTCCAGCCACTGCATTGGGGTGTACCCGTAGCAATCGGTTGCCAGCGGGTCAACGCCACGTTCCGATAAATCTTTAAGGATAACGAGACTGTCTGCGTTATACATCCATGCATGCAGCATGTTTCCGCCCCCGGGTGCTGGGCCAAATACGCAGTCGGGATCGCGCTGCGTGAAGTAATGATAAAGCGATAGCGTCTCACCACGATAAATTTCCCTGTTATTTCCCCAGCATGCATAATAAATAAGTGAACAATGCTTATGCCAGTTGGTGACATCAGGATGAGGAATACTGGTAGGAGTCCAGTGATTTTTTGCCATTACCGCATCCGCTTCAACAAAATCCTTTTTTGCCAATGCGTAGTTCAGTGCAAAAATACCGCCATACTCATCGGATAATTCTGTAAGCCATTTAAAATCACATGCATTAGGAGCCGGCAGGGCTTCCAAGGCGTCTTTGACGCTCGGGATGGCGTCGATATCCATATCAGATGGCGTCGCCGCCGCGCTCGCCGGTGCGGATGCGGATGGCTTCCTCGACGGGAATGATGAATATCTTGCCGTCGCCGATGCGGCCGGTTTTAGCGGCGGCGATAATGGCGTCGACGGTTTTATCCACCATGTTGTCCTCGACCACCACCTCGATTTTCACTTTGGGGAGGAAATCAACTACATATTCGGCGCCGCGGTAGAGCTCGGTATGGCCTTTCTGGCGGCCGAAGCCGCGCGCCTCGGTGACGGTGATGCCCTGCAGGCCGACTTCCTGCAGCGCTTCCTTGACGTCATCGAGCTTAAACGGCTTGATAATGGCGACAATCATTTTCATAGGCGTCATCCTCGCGAGTGACACTAATGTGTCACTTGACTTTTGGCAAGCGCTGGCTCTAGAAAACGCCTATGGCCGCCGACCCTGCAATCATCGAGCCTCTCAATGCCGTGCTTACCTCCAAGCTGACGGGCATCAACCAGTATTTTCTGCACGCGCGCATCCTCAAGCACCAGGGCGATATGAAACTGGCCGATTACGAGTATAAAGCCTCGCTCGACGCCATGAAGCATTCCGACATGCTGGTGGAGCATATCCTGGCGCTGGGCGGCCTTCCCAATCTGCAGGAACTGGACACGCTGATGATCGGCCGGTCCGCCGCCGAAATGATGCAGAATAACCTGGCGCTGCTTGAAATAGCGCAGGCGCGCCTGCATGCCGCCATCGAGGCCTGCGGCAGCCGCAAGGACAGCGCGGCCTTGCTTACGAAAATCCTTCAGGGCCAGCAGGAGCGCATGGAATTCCTGCGCCAGCAACTCATTCATTTTCAGCGAAAGGAATGCGCAT
>JAGWLJ010000116.1 GCA_028873275.1 Pseudomonadota bacterium | reverse complement strand
AGCCAAGCACGCCGAGTCCATTGACCATGGTGGTATGGCTGTCGGTGCCGACCAGCGTATCGGGATAAGCCACGCCGTTTTCCACCCACACCGCCTGCGCCAGGTATTCGAGGTTGACCTGATGGCAAATGCCGGTGCCCGGCGGCACGACGCGGAAGTTGTCGAAGGCCTTCTGGCCCCAGCGCAGAAAGGCGTATCGTTCCCCGTTGCGTTGCATTTCGATGGCAACGTTATCCGCAAAGGCTTTCGGCGTGCCGTATTCATCCACCATCACCGAATGGTCGATGACCAGATCGACCGGCGACAGCGGGTTGATGCGTTCCGGGTCGCCGCCCAGCCCCTGCATGGCGTCGCGCATCACAGCCAGGTCGACCACGGCGGGAACGCCGGTGAAATCCTGCATCAGCACGCGCGCCGGACGGTAGGCGATCTCGCGGTCGGAGGTTTTATTGGCCAGCCACTCGCCGAACGCCTCAATATCGGCGCGCTTGACGCTCTCGCCGTCTTCGTGGCGCAGCAGGTTTTCCATCAATATCTTGAGCGAATAGGGAAGCCGGCTCATATCCTGCTTCATCGCCTTGGCGGCGGCGGGCAGGCTGTAATACTCGTAGGATTGCTTGCCGGCTTTGAGGGTCTGGCGGCTGGCAAAGGAATTGGCGGTCGGCTCGGTCATATCGTTCTCCTTCATTGACCTTAATCTTTGATCAATAAGGTAAAATGCTTAATATAAGGTTACCATGGGGAATGGATTTCCGTCTTTTTCAGCAAAAATTCCGGAATGGATGGCATTTTAATCAAATTTATTTCAAATTTATTATAATATTTTGAATTTTAAATATTTATTGTACAAATGCCATCCTTACGATATAGTGTTTTTATCAAGGGAGGATAACGCATGAAGCAAGTGAAGGCTTTCCTGAAGGATACGAGCGGCGCGACGGTGCTCGAATACAGCCTGATTTCCTTTCTGGTTTCGCTGGCGACCCTGGCGGCCATAATCGCGCTGGAAGTCAACCTGATGCTGCTGTTCCCCTCTTAATAAATTACTTCATAAAGTCCTTTATTTTCGTTAGGTGACGGTCTAGTATCGCCACCTCTTATTCGTTAATATAAGGAATAACAGGGTTTTCGCTGCATGCAATTGTAACGAAACTGTCACACACAACGCGAGAAAAAATTTTTAGAATAAGAGAACAGGGAAACATTATTGCATGGATCACGCTATGGCACCGGCACAGAAACATTACTCCATCGAAGATTTCCAGTCGCGCTACCTGGAAATCACGAAACTCTACGATCACGCGGAGAGCCTGGTGGGCACCGTGGAAAGCGACTTCGTCAAGGACGCGTCGGCGCAGCTGGAGCTGGTCGAGCCGCTGATCAGCGAACTGGGCGACGCCACCGACGTGCTGGCCGAGGAATTCCTGTTGATCGCCGAGGGCAAAAAGCGCCGCGGCAAAAGCAAAGCCAGTAAATCGCATATCGAGGGTGCGCTGCGCAAGATTTTCACCGCGCTGCATGAATATCACGCGCGCGTGCAGGGCGCCGGCAGGAAAGCCCGCGGCGCCATTCAGAACATCGCCGATCCCATCGTGCAAAAAATCCAGAAGCAGGTCGAGCAGGTCATTATCATCTTTCTGGAATTCGTGCAGATCTCACTGCATAGCATCATGGGCAAGATGGAACTCGAAGCCCTCAAGGTGCGCGACCCGCGCATCGTCGCCCTGATGATGCACCAGCAGGCGATGCAGCAGCAGTAAGAGTGATCACTATGCCCCATACCGATACTTTAACTCCTCCTGTCTATAAGACTCGCCTTGAACAAGAAATAGAGAAGGCAACTGTGCGAATGAAAGCTGAGGCATTAGAAGCCGCACAATATGAACAAGAAGCTCCAGCACGCCGCACAGCCGGTCGATTGGCTCAACTTCAGGCGCTGGAGATGGCAGTAACATTCTTACACAAGAATGGGGTCGATTCTAAAACGCTTCATCAGCTTGTGGATGATGTCATTGCAAGATCACCCAGGTACTTCAGCGCTAAATCTCTTTAAGCGCTCCCACCGCCAGCTTATCCGCCCGTTCGTTATATGCATGCCCGGCGTGGCCGCGCACCCAGTGCCAGTCCACCTCATGCGGCGCCGCCGCTTCCTCCAGCCTCTGCCATAGATCGGCATTCTTGACCGGCTTGTTATCCGCCGTTTTCCAGCCCTTCCGCTTCCAGCCGGGCAGCCATTCGGTAATGCCCTTCTGCACATAGGAGCTGTCGGTATAGAGATCGACGCGGCAGGGGCCCTTCAGCGCTTCCAGCCCCCCGATAGCCCCCATCAGTTCCATGCGGTTATTGGTGGTATGCGCCTCGGCGCCGGTGATCTCCTTCTCGGCCTGCCCATGCACCAGTATCGCCGCCCATCCGCCCGGCCCCGGATTACCGGAGCAGGCGCCGTCGGTGTAAATCTCGACATGCTTTTTCATACGCCGTTTTTCTGGAAGAAGCGCAGCTTGGCAGCATATTCCAGCGGGTCTTTGGGCGTCACCAGCGCCTGCGGATCGTGATGCAGCCAGTCATGCGCCCGCGTCAGCAGGAAGCGCAGCGCCGCTCCGCGCAGCAGCAGCGGAAAGGCCGCCTCTTCCTCCGGCGTAAGCGGCCGCTGGTCGGTATAGGCCTGCATCAGCGCCTGCGCCCGCTCCGGCACGAAGCGGTGCCGCGCATCGAAGCACCAGGCGTTTACACAGATGGCCAGGTCATAGGCCCAGGCGTCGTTGCAGGAGAAATAAAAATCGATGACGCCGGAAAGCACCGGCGCTTTGCCAAAGCTCTTGCTGAAAAACACATTGTCGGGAAACAGATCGGCATGGATCGGCCCGCCGGGCAGCCCTTGCGGCCAGTGTTCGCTTAAGTCGTTATATTCCTCATTGATCAGCCGCCTAAGCCCCGGCTCGATCTCCTCCACCTGGTCGATAATCCTGTCGATGATCGCCTCCCAGCCGGCAAGCGACAGCGCGTTCTGCCGCACATGCGGAAACTCCATCCCGGCGACATGCATATCCGCTGCCAGCTTCCCAAGTTGTGCCACATGCGCAAGCTCGATGCGCTCCACGCCGCCGCCTTCGAGAAAGCTCACCACCAGCGCCGGTTTTTCCTTGAGCGCCGCCAGCGCCCGCCCGTTTCGCATATGCACCGGCTGCGGGCAACGGATGCCGCGCGCGTTCCACCACTCCATCAGCGCCACGAAATATGGCAGGTCCTCGATGCGCACGCGCTTCTCGAAGAGGGTGAGGATATATTTGCCGTCGCCGGCACAGACGACATAATTCGTATTCTCGATCCCCTCGGCGATACCTTCAAACTCCGTCAGCGCCCCGATATCATAGTGCGCAAGAAAACTCTCGATATCCTGTCGGGTGAGCGGGGTATAAACAGCCATGTGTCACTTGGAGTGAATGAACGGGACGATATCGCACGCCCCGTCCATGCAATGCACTGAAGGCGGGGAAACGTATTCCGAGGTCAGGCAGCTCTTCTGACCGCCGGTCCTGTGCTGCTTCACCGCTTCCTTCTGGGCATCGGAAGCATGCTTGCTGACGGGCAGGAAGTCGCCGGGGCAGGCGCCATTAACATAGGTGCAATCATTATCGCTCTCGCATTCGCCCACGCTGGCGGGTTCCTTGTGCGACGCTGCCGCCTCCTGTTTTTTTTCCACTTCTTCGCTCAGGGCCAATGCGGGAAGGCCGGCGCAGCAAAGCGCCATGACAAGGATAATTCGGCGCATCGGTTAAACCGTCCGCTCCACCATCAGCTTCTTGATTTCCGCGATGGCCTTGGCCGGGTTCAAGCCCTTGGGGCAGGTCTTGGCGCAATTCATGATGGTGTGGCAGCGGTAGAGGCGGAAGGGATCCTCGAGATCATCGAGACGCTCGCCGGTGAATTCGTCGCGGCTGTCGTTAATCCAGCGATAGGCCTGCAGCAAGATGGCCGGGCCGAGGAAACGTTCGGAGTTCCACCAGTAGCTGGGGCAGGAGGTCGAGCAGCAGGCGCAGAGGATGCATTCATACAGCCCATCGAGCTTCGCCCGTTCCTCCGGCGATTGCAGGCGCTCGCGGCTCGCTGGTGCAGGCGTCTCCGTCTGCAGCCAGGGCTTGATCGATTCATACTGCGCGTAAAACGTGGAGAGGTCCGGCACCAGGTCCTTCACCACCTTCATATGCGGCAGCGGATAAATATTGACGTCGCCTCTCACGTCCTCGATGGGCTTGGTGCAGGCCAGCGTATTGGTGCCGTCGATATTCATGGCGCAGGAGCCGCAGATGCCCTCGCGGCAGGAACGGCGGAAGGTCAGGGTCGAATCGACCTCGTCCTTGATCTTGATCAGCGCGTCGAGCACCATCGGCGCGCAGTGATCCATATCCACCTCATAACGGTCCAGCCGCGGATTCTTCGGCTTGCCTTTGTCATCGACCTCGTCCGGTGACCAGCGGTAAATATTGAACGCCTTGACGCGCTTGGTGCCCTGCGGCGCCTTGAAGGTTTTGCCCTTGCCTACTTTGGAATTGGGAGGGAGTGTGAACTCGGCCATGGTTATCCGCCTCTACAGATATCCGGATCGATATTTCCCAATCGATCGGTGAAAGACAATTTGGGTGAATTTCTGTCGTGATGGTGTCTCAGTGCATCGCCGACTATATACTGGAGGCCCGCCATGTTGACAGGCTTCGGTATAAATTTATCGATGACCACCCCATGCGCCTGTAATTCATTTCTCACGTTTTCTTCCGCCGTTGCGATGACTATAATAACGGGCACATCGATCCCTTCGCGCTGTAATTGCGCCAGGAATTCCGGGCCCGTCATGCCGGGCATGTGCTGATCGGTAACCACAATCACTTTTAGAAGACCTTCCTCTATGGCTTCTTTAAGCGGCCTGATAGCGCTCAGCGCAGCTTCCGGACGGTCAAAGGAACGCACATCGTAATCACGGTCCAGGACCTCCTGAACGGTATCCCGGTGTTCCTTGTCGTCATCCACATTAATCACAATCGGCTTCATACTTGCTCCTAATACACCCTCGCCTTGGGCGGAATCGGCTGCACTTCGTTCGACAGCGTATTGAGATGCACCGGCCGGTAATCGATGGCGGTCTTGCCGCGCGCATCGAGCCAGGACAGCGTGTGCTTCATCCAGTTCTTATCATCACGGTCGGGGTAATCCTCGCGGGCGTGGGCGCCGCGGCTTTCCTTGCGGTTGAGCGCGCCCTGGATGGTCACCAGCGCCTGCGAGCGCAGGTTGTCCAGCTCCAGCGCCTCCACCAGGTCGCTGTTCCAGATCAGCGAGCGGTCGGAAACGCGCAGCTGATCATAGCTCTGCCAGATATCCTGCATCTGCTCAACGCCCTCGGACAACACTTTCTGCTCGCGGAACACCGCCGCATGGTTCTGCATGCAG
>JAGWLJ010000368.1 GCA_028873275.1 Pseudomonadota bacterium | reverse complement strand
GATATGCACGAGCATCATCACCGCCGATTGCAGGATGCCGGAGGGATTGGCCATGTTTTTTCCGGCGATGTCGGGCGCGCTGCCGTGAATTGCTTCGAACATGGCAAAATCCTCGCCGATATTGCTTGATCCGGCGAGCCCCACCGAGCCGGAGACTTCGGCGGCGATGTCGGAAATAATATCGCCATAAAGATTCTCGGTGACGATGACGTCGAATATCTCCGGCTTGGCGGCGATGCGCGCCGCGCCGATGTCGATGATGTAATGCTCTTTGGTGAGCGACGGGTATTCCTGCCCGATCTCATCGAACAGCCGGTGAAACAGGCCGTCGGCCATTTTCATGATGTTGTCCTTGCTCATGCAGGTGACTTTTTTGCGGTTGTTCTGCATGGCGTAATCGAAGGCGTAGCGGATGATGCGCTCGGAGCCGCTGCGCGTGATGATTTTCAGCGACTGGAAACAATCCTCGCTCTGGCGGTATTCGATGCCGGCGTAGAGATCTTCCTCGTTCTCGCGCACGATGACCAGATCCATTTTCGGATGCGGTGTTTTGACGAAGGGGTGGTAACTCTGCGTCGGCCGGATATTGGCATAAAGGCCCAGCGTCTTGCGCATGGTGACGTTGAGCGATTTATAGCCCTTGCCCTGCGGCGTGGTGATGGGCGCTTTGAGCAATACTTTGTTGCGTTTGAGCGTCTCCCAGGCCGAGGGCAGAATGCCCGAACTCGCACCCATGTTATAGACGCGCTCTCCGACTTCGATGGTTTCAACGGCAATGTCCGCGCCGGCTTCCTTGAGGATGTGCAGCGTGGCCTCCATGATTTCGGGGCCTATGCCGTCGCCATAGGCGACGGTGATGGTCGCTGTTTTCGGGCTGGCTACCGGAGTGGCGTCTTGGATGGGCTTCAAGTTGTTCTTGGTCATGGGTTCCTCTAAAATAAGATGAATCACCAGTGTAGAGGAAAAGGGTTATCAACCGGTTAAGAAATTGCGATGAGGGATTTGATTTTATCAAGCGCTACCAGTAGCTTATCCGCCTCGGGGCCGCCGCCTTGGGCCATGTCCGGCTTGCCGCCGCCGCCTTTGCCGCCCAGTTCGGCGACGGC
>JAGWLJ010000115.1 GCA_028873275.1 Pseudomonadota bacterium | reverse complement strand
TCCTCGCCGCATCTTCCAAGAGTGAGATAGCAATGCTGTATGGTTCTTGGCCGGTAGAACAAGCAGCACTCCAGATGCGCAGGCTATGGCTGGCATTGCTGGCGTACAGCCGCGGCAGGATTACTTTGCGAAGCTGTTCAAAAGGCTTGCCATCGCGGAAGAACGAGCTCTCATGTGTCATCATGGCTTCAGTTACTTCGGTCAGCAGCTTATCCGGCGCGCCTTGCCGCAGCTTGTTTATCAATGCCGAAAGATCGCTGAATCCATGTGTACGCGCCAGCGGCGTAAGCCTGCTTTCCATCAGGTATTCCTTGTCCGCCGTTAGAGACAGGCCGGAGCGCTTGTACAGCAGCTCTATCATGAAGATGATTTCGTCAGAGCGCATGGCCAGTCGCTTTGATAATATAAGAAGCGATTTCCGAAAGCGGCAGCACGGCACGACAAAGGCCTTTCTCCGCCACCGCGCGTGGCATGCCCCAGACGACGCTGGTTGCCTCATCCTGCGCAATAACGGCACCGCCTGCCGCCGTGACGGCCTTGGCGCCTTCCAGCCCGTCCGATCCCATGCCGGTCAATACAAGGGTCAACAAGCCGGAGCCATAGGCGGTACTGAGCGAGCGCAGCATGGGGTCGGCGGCAGGACGGCAGAAATTCTCCGCCGGCTGCTGATTGGTATATGCGATAATGGCACCACCCTGCTTTTCCACCGTCATATGAAAATCGCCGGGAGCCAGATAGATGCGGCCTGGCTGGACAACCTCACCGTCTTTGCATTCATGACAGGGCCGGCCAGAGGCTCTGGTCAGATGATCGGCCAGTATCGTCGTGAACATCGGCGGCATATGCTGCGTAATGAAGATGGGGATATCAAGAAATTTTCCCTTGAGTCCTCCCAGCACCGTCATCAATGCCTGGGGCCCGCCTGTGGAAGAAGCAATGGCAATAGCCCTTACCAGCATGCGGCGTGCCGGCGCAGAAGCAACCGCCACAGGCTTCGGGATCGTTACCACATGCGTTTTTCGCGCCGATCCCAGCGCCATCACTTTTTGGCGCAGCTCGCGCTGAAAATCTTGCAGCACGGTACCGCCGCCCATGGAGGTAGGCTTGGCAATGTAATCGCAAGCGCCCAGCGAGAGAGCCTGCAAGCTAATGTCGGCATTGCGCTGGGTTAACGTTGAAGCCATGATGATGCGTGTATTCGGCGAGGCTTCGAGCAGTTTGGGTAAAGCCGTCAATCCATCCATCTCCGGCATTTCGACATCGAGCACGATAACGTCTGGGCGGTGCTGCGTGGCCAACGGAATGGCCTGCGCCCCGTTAGCCGCGGTGGCAACGATGGTGGCATCCGGCGCCAGAGTCTGCGCGATCATACCACGCACTACTGCTGAATCATCCACGAGCATCACGCGAACCGGGGCAACCGAGGCTTTGAGAGAAGAGCTATCCATTTAAAATGCCCGTCTGTATCAGCTTGTCCTTGAGAATACCGGCGTCGAATGGCTTCATGACGTATTCATCAGCGCCGGAAGCCAGCGCCTCCTGAATGTGTTGAAGTTCCGTCTCAGTGGTACAGAAGATCACTTTCGGACGCGAGCCCGAGTCCATGACACGCAGCTGCTTGAGGAACTGGAGTCCATCCATCACCGGCATGTGCCAGTCGAGTAGAATGCAATCCGGCATGGCGCTGCGACAGCAGACCAGCGCCGCTTCGCCGTTCTCGGCTTCCTGCACGGTGAACCCCATCGGTTCGACCATGCGGCGTGCCAGGGTGCGCACTACTTTGGAATCGTCCACGATCAGGCATGACATCATATTGATCAACCTTTCTCTTCGTTATGGCCTGTCGCCAGCAGCGCTTCCAGATCCACCACCACCAGCAGCTCCTCCGGCAGGCGGTATATGCCGGAGGCAACGTCACGCCAGGGCGACTTCAGGTTGGCAGGTTTTTTTTCGATGTCGACCGCCGTCAGGGTAAGCACTTCGCCTATGGCATCGACCCGTAGGCCGAAATATTCCCCTCTGCATTCGGTGACGATAAACATGGGAGCGACATCTTCTGGCATAGGGCCAAGATGGAGGCGTATGCGCATGTCGACCACGGTAACAACGCGGCCACGCAGGTTCATTGCTCCCAACACTTCAGCAGAAGCCAGCGGCACAGGAGCGATTCTGGCGTTTTTCAGTACATCACGCACATGGGTAACGGGAATGCCCAGCAGCTGCTTTCCCACCCGCAGAGTGACCAGCTTGCATTCTTCCGCCGCAATTTCTGCAACCGCCTGTGTCATGCCGCCTCCTTCACCATTCCGCTGATGCGCGAAAGCGCTTCGAGCAGCCCTTCACGATCGGTCTTGGCGATGCATGCGCCAATGCCGGCATCCTGGCATTTTTTTTGTATTTCGGTACCGACCTTGGAAGTGTAGGCAATAAGAGGAATGCGCGATAACTCGGAATTGGCTTTGCAGGCGCGGGCTAATTCGAAACCGTTCATCACCGGCATCTCAATATCGGTGATGACCAGATGGAATTTTGAAGGATCCTCTTTCATTAACTGCAGCGCCTTGGCCCCATTTTCGGCAATGGCGACCCGGTAGCCGACCGCCGCCAGGAAGGGCTGGGTGATATTGCGGAAGAATGGACTATCCTCGACCAGCAGCAGATTGCTTTCTTTGGCTTTTTGTGCATCGACCGCGGATAGATCAACCATACCGATACTGCTGCCGATCAGTTGGCTGATATCAACCACATCAGCGGTCTGGCCGTTGATAATCATGCTGCCCAGATAGCCTTTTTCCTTCGACTGCATCTGCAACTCAAACGCTGCATGGGTGATGTCAATGATCGATTCCACCACAAGACCAATGGTTTTTTTATCGTACTGAAAGACAATCACCTTCACCACCCCCTCTGCGGGCAATGTCATAGCTGCATCGAGCATGGTCAGCTGCATTAATCCGCCGCGGTACTGCACTACCGGATCGCCACCTGCCTGCTCGATTGATTTTGCTTCTATCTCTTCCAGGCGCAATACCAGCTCCAGTGGCACCGCCTTGGGCGCGCCCTGTCCGGCGGATACCAGCAGGAAGCCGATGTGGTTCTCCGGGATACTGGCTTCTTCCGACTGCCCGGTAGCGCGCTGCTCACCGAACTGCACGTCACTGAT
Organism: Pseudomonadota bacterium; assembly: GCA_028873275.1. Lineage (GTDB taxonomy): Bacteria > Pseudomonadota > Alphaproteobacteria > Rickettsiales > SXRF01 > JABDCD01. The sequence continues at coordinate 2,345 of JAGWLJ010000115.1, read as the reverse complement.
TTCGCGGGCCAGGCTGCCCGGGTCAAGAATCATGATTACATTGCCATCGCCGAGGATCGTATTGCCGGCATAGAGCGGGATGGATTTGAGCATGCCACCGACCGGCTTGACGACTATCTCCTCCATGTCATGCACGCGATCGACGATAATGCCGAAATCGACATTGCCCGCCTTACATACGGCGATAAAGGCGGTCTTCTGCGTCCAGTCGGCTGGCGGTTGCAGCTTGAGGATTTCGCTTAGCGCTCCCAGCGGCAGCAACTGCTCACGCAGGCGCAGCACCGGCGCGCCATGAATCGATTCGATGGCATACTCGCTGCCAGGCCCCACGCGTACCAGTTCCGTGACATTGATCTGCGGCACGGCGAATTTCTCGCCGTGCGCCTCGACGATCAATACCGATACGATGGCTAGCGTCAGCGGGATACGTATGGAGAATTTTGACCCTCTGCCGAACTGCGAAGATAATTCGATAGAACCGCCCATTTTTTCAATATTGGTGCGCACCACGTCCATGCCGACGCCACGGCCCGAAACGGCAGTCACCTTTTCGGCTGTGGAAAATCCTGCGGCAAAAATGAATTGCATGATCTGCTGGTCGCTCATGTTGTCGATATCGGCCTGCGTGGCGACGCCATTGGCCAGTGCTTTCTGCTTAATCCGTTCGAGATTGAGCCCGCGACCGTCATCTTCAATATCGATGATGATATGGCCGCCCTCATGATAGGCCGAAAGCGTCACATTGCCTGTTTCCGACTTGCCGGCCGCCACACGGTCTGCTGGCTTCTCCAAGCCGTGATCACAAGAGTTGCGCACCATATGCGTCAACGGATCCTTGATCAGCTCAAGCAGCTGGCGGTCAAGCTCGGTATGCTCGCCGATCATGGTCAGTTCGATTTTCTTGCCCAGCTCGAGTGACAGGTCGCGCACCAGCCGCGGGAATTTCGACCAGGCGTTACTGATTGGCTGCATGCGGGTCTTCATTACACCTTCCTGCAACTCGGTAGTGACATGGCTCAGGTGTTGGAGCGGCGTCAGGAAATCGCGGTCTTCCTTGGTTCGGGCCACCTGCAGCAGCTGGTTGCGAGCCAGCACCAGCTCGCTGACCGTCTGCATCAGATGCTCTAGCACGTCAAGATTGACGCGTATGGACTGTGTAGCACCGCCACCACTGGCATCCCTGGTTTCTTCCTTTTTGGTCACAGCAGGAGCAGGGGCGGCGACCGTAGGGGGGATCGGCGAGGCAGAAGGAGGCAAAGCTGAAGCACCCTGTGCAGCAATCAACGCATCAAGATCGTCATCTCCCTTGAAGAAACCCGACAGATCCTCCGACGCACTATTTGCCACCTCTGTAACAGGTGTGGTTTTGCCTTCGGCAAAGGCATTGAGCTCTGCGATCAGTCCCGCATCATCACCCGTCGCTTCGCTTCCATGTTGGCTCAAATGCTCGACTAGCATCTTGATGGCGTCCAGCGATCGCAATACAAGGCTGATTGCCTGCGGCGACGCGTCCAGTTTTTTATCGCGGATTTTTCCCAGCACATTCTCAGCCGCATGCGCCACCGACTCCAATCGCGGCAATCCCAGAAAACCGCATGTCCCCTTAATCGTATGCACGATGCGGAAGATGTTGCCGAGAATGGCTTCATCACCTGGATTTTGCTCAAGCTTGACCAGCTCGCTATCCAGCAGTGCCAGACTTTCCATTGTTTCAGTAATGAATTCGTTGACCAGATCATCCATCGCTGTGCATCATCCTTAGCATGATCATGGAGAATACACCGGCGCGGGAGTACAGAATTCTCACATGAAGGGTTACCGAACCATGATATCAACTGATGGTAAACAATGTGTTGAATCTCGCCAGATCGAACATTTTTCTTACCTGACCGGTAGGGCCGTTAATAATTAATGACTTCTGGTACTTGGCAGCCTCATCATTAGCCAGAAGCAGCATGCCCAGCGCCGCCGAGTCAACAAATTCCACCTTTGCCATATGCAATACAACACGCTGAACCTTCGGCTCGCCGATCTGCGCCAGGACATCACGAAAGGCTGTGGAATCGCTGAAGGTGAAGGTGCCGCTCAGCGTAACATCGCAGGTTTCAGCAGTGTGGCGCATGGCAATCTGCACAGCAAACTCCTTGGGCAGAAGAAACAATCAGAATTTCGTTGATTATTAAATTACCCATAATAATAATGCAACTAAAAGTTGAGTATAGTTGACGGCATTAGTAGGATGTTGGAGAATTTTTTTATAAACGGGGCAATTCCTGAGCCTGTGGAAAAGGGGCATTACGATGTTGCTCTCGTGGTCGCTTCCTATATCGTCGCCTGCTTCGGAG
>JAGWLJ010000114.1 GCA_028873275.1 Pseudomonadota bacterium | reverse complement strand
GTGAACTTCGCCTTGCCCTGCTTGGCCAATACCTTCGTAATGGCGGCCGTCAGCGACGTCTTGCCGTGGTCCACGTGCCCGATCGTCCCGATGTTGCAATGCGGCTTGTTCCGCTCAAATTTCTCTTTCGTCATGGCTAGTCTCCTTAAGCTACTTTCTTTTTGATTTCCTCAGCGACATTGCTGGGGACGGGTTCATAATGATGGAATTCCATGCTGTAGGTGGCGCGACCCTGGGTCATCGAGCGCAGGCGGTTGACGTAGCCGAACATCTCGGCCAGCGGCGCCATGGCGTCGACGACGCGGGCGTTGCCGCGGCTGTCCATGCCGGTCACCTGGCCGCGACGGCTGGAAAGATCACCGATAACGTCACCCATGTAATCTTCCGGCGTCACCACCTCGATCTTCATGATCGGCTCGAGCAGGATCGGCCCGGCCTTGGGCATGCCTTCGCGGAACGCGGCGCGCGCCGCGATTTCGAAGGCCAGCACCGAAGAGTCGACATCGTGGTAGGAGCCGTCGACCAGCGTCGCCTTGAAATCGATGGTCGGGAAGCCGGCCACCACGCCGTTGGAGAGCGAGGCCTCAAGGCCCTTCTCGACGCCGGGGATGAATTCCTTGGGCACGGCGCCGCCGACGATCTCGTTTTCGAACACGAAGCCCGATCCGGCCGGCAGCGGCTCGACTTCGAGGCTGATCTTGGCGAACTGGCCCGAACCGCCCGACTGCTTCTTATGCGTATAGTCGATGGTGGTTTTCTTGGTGATGGTCTCGCGGTAGGCCACCTGCGGCGCGCCGACATTGGCCTCGACCTTGAATTCGCGCTTCATGCGGTCGACGATGATTTCGAGGTGCAGCTCGCCCATGCCTTTGAGCGTGGTCTGGCCGGTTTCCTCGTTGGTGGAGATACGAAGCGACGGATCTTCCGACGCCAGGCGGGAAAGCGCCACGCCCATTTTTTCCTGATCAGCCTTGGTCTTGGGCTCGACCGCCAGCTCGATCACCGGCTCAGGGAATTCCATGCGCTCGAGGATCACCTGGTGATCGGCGTCGCACAGCGTGTCGCCAGTGGTGGTGTTCTTGAGGCCGGCCAGCGCCACGATGTCGCCGGTATAGGCTTCTTTGATATCCTCACGCGAATTGGCATGCATCAGCAGCATGCGGCCGACGCGCTCGCGGTTTTCCTTGACCGTATTCTGCACATATGAGCCGGATTCCAGCTTACCCGAGTAGATACGCACGAAAGTCAGCGAACCGACAAAGGGGTCGGTCATGATTTTGAACGCCAGGCCGGAGAATTTTTCGCTGTCATCGGCCTTGCGGGTCACCATTTCTTCGCTATCGACTTTATGGGCTTCCACCGCCGGGATGTCGAGCGGGCTGGGGAGGAAATCCACCACGGCGTCGAGCATTGGCTGCACGCCCTTGTTCTTGAAGGCGGCGCCATTGATGACCGGCACGAATTTGAAAGCCACGGTGCCCTTGCGGATGCAGGCTTTCAGCTGGTCGACGGACGGCTCTTCGCCGTTCAAATATTTTTCCATCACCGCGTCGTCCATTTCGACGGCGGTTTCTAGCATCTTGTGGCGCGCTTCCGTGGCGGCTTTCTGCAGCTCGGGGCGGATATCGACGATATCGAACTTGGCGCCCAGTTCTTCGCCTTTCCAGACGATTTCCTTCATCTGGATCAGGTCGATGACGCCTTCGTATTTGTCCTCAGCGCCGATCGGCAGATTGATGACCAGCGGCACGGTGCCGAGGCGGTCGACCATCATGTCGACGGTGCGCTGGAAGTTGGCGCCGATGCGGTCCATCTTGTTGACGAAGCAGATGCGCGGCACGTGATACTTATCGGCCTGGCGCCACACGGTTTCCGATTGCGGCTCGACGCCGGCCACCGAATCGAACACGGCCACCGCACCGTCGAGCACGCGCATGGAGCGCTCGACTTCGATGGTGAAATCGACGTGGCCGGGGGTGTCGATGATGTTGATGCGATGGTCTTTCCAGAAGCAGGTCGTGGCGGCAGAGGTAATGGTGATGCCGCGCTCCTGCTCCTGCTCCATCCAGTCCATGGTGGCAGCGCCTTCATGCACTTCGCCGATCTTGTGCGATTTGCCGGTGTAATAAAGGATGCGCTCGGTCGTCGTCGTCTTGCCGGCGTCGATATGGGCGCAGATGCCGATGTTGCGATAGCGATTTAAGGGAGTCGTACGGGGCATTTTAGATCCTATTACCAGCAATCGAATATATTTTATTGGCGTCTGCCGCTTTTTGCGCATTGGCGGCGGACCACTGCGCGGCCGAGGCGCCGGCGCGGGCCACTTCATCGCTGCGGGCGCGGGCGGCGGCGTCGATCATCCAGCGGACGATCATCAGTTTACGCACACCCTGAATCTCGCACAGCTTGGCCGTCATGGCGTTGCGGTAGGCGATGCGGCGCGAAGCGCGGCCGGCATAGGTGCACAGGCCGATATTATGCGCTTCTTCGAATGGCAATTTCGCGGGCATGAATCACTACCACCGGAAATGCGAGAAGGCCTTGTTGGCTTCGGCCATCTTGTGGGTGTTTTCGCGCTTGGTGGCGGCGATGCCGCGGCCGGACTTGGCGTCCATCATTTCGTTGGCGATACGCTCGCGCATGGTTTTTTCCTTGCGGGAACGCGCCGCTTCGATCAGCCAGCGGATGGCCAGGGCCTGCTGGCGCTCATGGCGCACTTCGGTCGGCACCTGGTAAGTGGCGCCGCCGACGCGGCGGGAACGCACTTCGACCGACGGCTTGATGTTGTTGAGCGCCTCGTGGAAGAACTGCACGGGATCGGCGCTGGTCTTCTTCTTGATGATGTCGAGCGCGTCGTACACGATCGCTTCGGCGGCGGATTTCTTACCGCTATACATCATGGTATTGATCAGTTTGGTGAGCACCAGGTCGCCATAACGGGCGTCCGGCAGCACTTCTCTTTTAATGGCAGCGCGACGGCGGGACATAGTCTATTCCTTACTTCGGACGTTTCGCGCCGTAAGCCGAGCGCGATTGTTTGCGGTTCTTGACACCCTGCGTATCGAGCGTGCCGCGGATGATGTGGTAGCGCACGCCGGGCAGATCCTTTACGCGGCCGCCGCGGATCAGCACCACCGAGTGCTCCTGCAGGTTATGGCCTTCGCCGGGAATGTAGCAGAACGCCTCGTGGCCGTTGGTGAAGCGCACCTTGGCGACTTTGCGCAGCGCCGAGTTCGGCTTCTTGGGGGTCACGGTCTTGACCTGGGTGCACACGCCGCGCTTCTGCGGGCATTGTTCCAGCGCCGGCACTTTATTGCGGCGTCCCAGCGGGCTTCTGCCCTGGCGGACCAACTGATTAATGGTCGGCATCAAAAATCCTTTCAATTCCATCGTTTAAGGCGAAATGAGCGGCCGCGGCTCTCTGCGGCGCCCCTCATTTTCCTCTTCCAGCCCGCAAAAAACCTGGCTTTGCGGCGGAATATTCATGTTTCGTTAATCGGGATGACTTACCATTAAACTAATGAAGCATGCTCAGAAGTTTAGGGCAGTATCACCCCGCTTTAGCGGAGGCGCGTAATCTAGTGTCGGCATTTCTCTGCGTCAAGCGGAAATTCTGCATTTCGCTAAAAAAATCGGCCCCGGTTTTTTTGGGGTTGGCAGCGTCGAAAAAATGGCCTAGTCCTCAACCATCGATCCGGCATTATTCACACCATTGGTTGGCAATGGCTCAGGCATACACACAATCTCTGGTAGATCCGTTATTCTCTCCGGCAGCGCTGCTGCCTGATCTGGCTCCGTTCTCTCCGGTCAAAATCATTTCGCGCTCGGTGACAAGGAAGCGCCTGCGCCGCCTGTGCACGCTGAGCGCCATGACGCTCCTTGGCATGACCGCGCTCTCCTCGGCCATAGTCCATAAAACCGCCGCGCCGGTCGTGGCGGCCGGCCCGGCCGTGCTGCCCGCCATCGCCGTGACGGCGCCGGCGCCGCTGCCCGCTCCTGTAGTACAGAAAGCGCAGGCTCCCGCTCCCATCGCTTATCCGCTGACGCTCAACCTCCAGCTGGAAAGCGGCGACACGCTGATCAGCCTCCTTACCGATGCCGGCGTATCTTATGTCGAGGCGCAGGCGGCGCTGGATGCCGCCGCCGACCTGTATAATCCGAAGAAGATCAACGCCGGCCAGTCGCTCTCCCTGGTGCTCGACAAGCCTTCCGGCGCCGCCACTCCCGTGATCACCAGGCTATCCTTCCCCATTTCGCTCACCGCTTCGCTGGAGATCACGCGCAGGGCCGGCCCGGCGCCGGTGTTCACCGCCAAAAAGCTGGAAGCGCCGGTGGAGCAGACCTACGCCCGCGCCGGCGGCGAGATCAGCAGCAGCCTGTATGAAACCGGCATCGCTTCCGGCATTCCGCCGGCGCTGCTCGACGAGATCATCAACGCCTACAGCTACGATGTCGACTTCCAGCGCGACATTAAAAAAGGCGATGCGATCGATGCGCTGTTCGAGCGCCTGCAGACGAAAGAGGGCGTCGTCACCGGCCACGGCAAGGTGATTTTCGCCGAGCTGCGGCTCGACGACCGCGATCTCAGGATTTTCCGCTACGTCGACCACGAGGGCAACGCCGATTATTATAATGAGAAAGGCGAGAGCGTCCGCAAGGCGCTCCTGCGCACGCCGGTCAACGGCGCACGCATCACTTCAAGCTATGGCATGCGCATGCACCCGCTCTTAGGCTACAGCAAGATGCATCGCGGCGTCGATTTCGGTGCACCCATCGGCACGCCGATTTACGCCGCCGGCGACGGCATCGTGGAGATGGCCGGTCAGCGCGGCGGCTACGGCAATTACCTGCGGCTGCGCCACAACAACCGGTATGAAAGCGCCTACGCCCATATCAGCCACTTCGCTTCCGGCATCCGCCCGGGCATGCATGTCAAGCAGGGGCAGGTGATCGCTTATGTCGGGCAGACCGGGCTCGCCACCGGGCCGCACCTGCATTACGAAATCATCATGAACGGCGAGCAGGTCAATCCCGCCAACGTCAAGTTCAAGACTGGCAATGTGCTGGCGGGCAAGGAATTGCTGGCGTTCCGCAAAAACGTGAAATCCATCGAGGCCCAGCTGGCTGCCCTGCCGCATAAAAACGGCCAGATCGCCATGCTGAGCGCCGCCTCCGCCGCCCGCGATAATTAGCCTATTTTTGTCACGGTACGGCGCCATATATCGCCGGTAAGGCGGAGGTAATGAGCATTTCCGGGCATTTCAGGAATTGCCGCAGGCGGGGCGTCGCCAGAACGGTCAGCCCGGCGGTCACTTGCTCACGTTCGGAGGGCATCAGGCCGACAAAACGCATCATCAGGATGCAGATATACGGCAATACCGTGCATAAAAAAGACGTTCGCGCGCTGGCCGAAACCGACATTGCCGTCGGAAGGATAAATTAGCGTGAAATACCGCGAGACCAGCAAAATTACCGCCGCTGAAGGCGCCTGTTTAGCGCAGAGGCAAAGTACGTAAC
>JAGWLJ010000367.1 GCA_028873275.1 Pseudomonadota bacterium | reverse complement strand
CACACATATGCACACGGTCGCGTTCGGCCCACAATCCCAGCAGCGTATATTTGCCCACCGCCAGATCATCGCTGATCCGCTCCCAGGTTGCTTGATCCACATCGTGTCGTTCGTACCGCATAATTTCCTATTTCAATAATGCCGCCACCTGCTCGAACCAATGCACCAGCGGCCCCGGCAGGTAAATGCCCGCCGTCAATACCAATGTAAAATGAATGAACAGTGGGATATATGACGCCTTGACCGGATGCGACTCGCCTACCGGATCGCCGAACAGCACATCCTGCAGCCGCATGAGCATGGCGCCGAAGGCGACCAGCAATCCGGTCACCAGAATGACGGCAAGGAACGGTTCGCGCGCAAAAGTGGATGTCACCAGCAGAAATTCGCTCATAAACACGCCAAACGGCGGCAGGCCGGAGATGGCGATGACGCCGAGCGCCACGCCCCACGCCAGCACAGGATGGCTGACGCTCAATCCCCGTATTCCTTCAAACCGCTGCGTGCCTTTGGCCTGTGAGACGTGTCCCACGGCAAAAAAGATGCCGGATTTGGTCAGGCTATGCATGGTCATATGCAGGAGTCCCGCCAGATTAGCCAGCGCGCCACCCATACCGAAAGCAAAAGTGATGATGCCCATATGCTCGATGGAGGAATAGGCAAAAAACCGCTTGATGTCGCGCCTCTTATAGAGCATGAAGGCAGCGAAAATCAGCGAGGTCAGCCCCATCACTACCAGGATAGGACCGGTATGAATGGCGTTCGGATTGGCTGACAGCACCATCTTGAAACGCAGCAGGGAATAAAGCGCCACATTGAGCAGCAGCCCCGACAGCACGGCGGAAATCGGCGTCGGGCCTTCGGCATGGGCGTCGGGCAGCCAGGCGTGCATCGGCGCCAGACCTACTTTCGTGCCGTAGCCGACCAGGGCGAATACGAAAGCGAGACTGAGTAACGCCGGGTCGAATTGTGCGGCGGAAGCTTCCAGCCTGCTCCAGGTCAAGGCCGGCATGCCTTCGCCCAGCACGCCTTGCCCGGCGAGGTAGATCAGGATGGTGCCGAAGAACGCCAGGCTGATGCCGACACTGCCGAGGATAAAATATTTCCAGGCCGCCTC
>JAGWLJ010000113.1 GCA_028873275.1 Pseudomonadota bacterium | reverse complement strand
ACGGTGGAAATCGCATACACTGCTTTTATGAATCATTCCGTTGAACTGGCCGACGGCACACGCCTTCCCATCCTTATCCGCAAGCATCGCAGCGCCCGGCGCATGGTGATCCGCTACCACCCGCTTAAAGCTGCGATCGGCCTTACCCTACCGCGATATGCCAGCGTCAGGCAAGGGTTACGTTTCGTCGACGAGAAGCGCGGCTGGATCGAGAAGCAGCTGCATGAGAAATCCGGGCGCATTCCCTTTGCCGGCGGCCAGACGATTCCCGTGCTGGGGAAAACCTATACGCTGAAGCATGTTGGCGGGCGCGGCGTGGTGACGGCGCAGGGCGATGAGATTTTAGTCGCCGGTGCGGAGGATTTCATGGCGCGGCGCGTGCGCGAGTGGCTGAAAAAGCAGGCGGAAAAAGAAATCAGGACATTAGCTGCGCATAAATCGGCGCTGGTCGGCGTGCGCGTGCGGAAAATCTCCCTGCGCGACACGCATTCGCGCTGGGGCAGCTGCAGCCATGACGGCAACCTTTCCTTTTCCTGGCGGCTGGTGTTCGCGCCTTACGAGGTGCTGGAATACCTGGTCAGCCACGAAGTGGCGCACCTTAAGGAGCATAACCACAGCGCCGCCTTCTGGGCCGTGGTGGAGGAACTCTTCCCCGAATATCGCAAAGCCGAGCGCTGGCTGAAGGCGCACGGGCGCGGGCTGTATCAGTATGGATAGCCGTCATTGCGAGGAAGCCGCAGGCTGACGACGCAATCCAGTCGAGGGATTGCTTCGTCGTTACATTCCCTCGCAATGACGCGGATAATTATTTATCCACCCCTTCTTTCCCATCCTCTTCCTCCCTATCGTCATTTTATCGGCCCGGAACGTATGCTGTGCGCCTGCTATTCAAGCCGGAGTAAAGGCCATGGCTCTCAGTGCCCGTTATGTCGTCCCCAGCCAGCGTCGCCACTGGCGCGTGACGGTTCCCATCGTCATCGCCATCGGCGGCAAGGATTACCCATCGATGAACTGGAGCGTTTCCGGTTTCCGGGTGGCGGACATCACCAAAACGGTCCGGCCCGGCGATTACATCGACGTCTATGTCAAAATTCCTTTTCATGGGTTCGATGTGGGGTTTGATGCGAATGCCCGCGTCTGCCGCTATGACGGCCATGAGCGCGAACTGGCGGCCGAATTCGTCAATCTCGGTGAGCGCGAGCAGGAGACGCTGCGTACGTTCATCCAGGGCCTCACTACCGGCGAGATGGCGCCGATCGGCGGTATCATCAAGAAACTCGACCTCCCGGTGACGCCGGCCACGCTCAACCCCCTGCCCAACCTGCCGGAACAGGAAGCGTTATACCGGCGGCAGCAGGGCATGCGCCTCTATAAATGGGCGGGCGCCGCGCTGGCGCTGGCGCTGGCCACGGTTATCTATACCAACGTCTTTCAGATGAAGATCGATACCGCCATGGTTACCGGCCGCAACACCATCATTACCTCGCCGGCCTCCGGCGACATCACCTATCTTGCCGCGCCCAATACGCCGGTCGCCGCCGGGCAGACGCTGGCCGTCATGACCGATCCGCATCTCGATTATGAGATGCAGCAGGCGTCGCTCACCATGCAGGATGCCGGCGTCGAGGCCGACCGACTGACTGCGATGCTGGACCTGGAAAAGAAGCGCCAGAAGGCGGCAGAGAATATCGTGTCGAAAGAATGGGGCACGGCGTCCGACAGCGTCGATTCGCTCAGGCATAATCTCGAAGTGAAGGCCGATTCGGTGCGCCGTATCGAGCAGCTGGCCAAAGAGGGATTTGTGTCGCAGATCTATCTCGACAAGGTGCGCGGCGATTATTACGACACCGAGCGTCAGCTGCATGCCGCGCGCCAGGAGGAGGGCCGCCGGCAGGAGGAGCTGTCGACGGTGAAGGCTGGCTTCCAGGTGCGCGATTCGGCAGTGCAGAACGGCATTCTCGATACCGAGGCGCTGCGTCAGGCGGCGCTGGAGAAGGTCAGCGTGGCGCAGAAGCAGCTGGATTTCATGAAGGAGCAGAAATCGCGCCTGACCATCAAGGCGCCGGCTGAAGGGCAGCTGGTGCGCGTATTCGCGCCGGGCAGCAGCGCGGTGAAATACGGGGATCCGGTGGCGATTTTCGAGCAGGGCGGCGCGCATGTGGTGCAGGCGTTCCTGACCCAGCAGGAGGCGCTGCATGTGGCGCCGGGGAAAACCGCCAATGTCTATTTCGCCTCGCACTGGTGGAGCGTGCCCATGAAGGTGGTCGACGTCGATTACTACAGCATGACACTCGGCCAGAACCACGGCCTCTTCCAGTGGCAGAATCTGCAGAACGACCAGTTCAAGACGGTGATGGTGACGCTGGAGCCGGCTGGCGATCGCGCCGCTCAGGCGCTTGGGAAGATCGCGCCTGGCACCGCTTCGAGCGTTGTTTTCAGCCGCTTCTTCTGATTACCCTCCATGATCACCCCGCCTGACATCGTCTTCAAAGGACGCTACCGCGACTTCACCCTGCGCTGGCAGGATATGGTGCATCTGGCGTTCTACGGGGGCATATGGACGTTTATCTGGCTGGCCTTCTCGCCGCCGCTCAGCGACATCCGCACGCATAGCGCGCTGATGATCGTGGGGGCGTTCGGCCTGTGGCGCTACAGCTGGTGGATGCTGAATTTCGGCCGCTCGCAATATTACGGCCGCGTCGTTTACCCGGCGCTGCGCCGCTACGCCAACCTGTCCTGGCTGGAGGGTTGGCGGCCGCGCCATGTGCATTTCGTAATGACGACGTTTCACGAGCATCCATGGACCACCGCCAAATGCCTGGAGTCGATCTTCCGCGAAGTGCGCGACAACGGCCTGGCGGCGACGCTGTGGATCGGCACCGGCGCCGACATGGACGAGCGCGTCATCCGCCAGTGGCTGGAAACGGCGCCGCCGGCGGACGTCGGAGTGAATTTCGTGCGCCAGAACCAGCCGGGCAAGCGCATCGCCATCGGGCTGACGCTGCGCGCGCTCTCCCGCGAATTTGTGCATTCCGACGACATCGCCATCCTGCTCGACGGCGACAGCGTCATCATGCAGGGCTGCCTGCAGCGCTGCCTGTCGCTGATGGGGGCCGACCCGAAACTCAAGGCGCTGACCACCGACGAGGAGGCGCTGTGCATCGGCCCGCAATGGCTTCAGAAATGGCTCACCATGCGCTTCGCCCAGCGCCGCATGTGGATGCAGTCGCATTCGCTGTCGCGCCGCGTGCTGACGCTGACCGGCCGCTTCTCGGTCTTCCGCGCACCCCTCGTGGTGCAGGACGAATTCATCCGCCTGGTGGAAAGCGACCATCTGAATCACTGGTTCTGGGGCGATTTTCGCTTTCTCTCCGGCGACGACAAGAGTACCTGGTATTACCTGCTCAGGCACCGCTGCGACATGCTTTTCGTGCCCGACGCGCTGGTCTACACCATCGAGCGCGTGGAGGGCAAAGGCCTGAAGCGCGCGCTCGACAACACGTTGCGCTGGTCGGGCAACATGCTGAGAAACGGCATGCGCGCCATCCTGCTCGGGCCGCAGGTCTGCAAGCCGTACATCTGGTGGTGCCTGATCGACCAGCGGCTTACCATCTGGACGACGCTGGCCGGGTTTCTCACCGCGCTTTCCACTATGCTTTTCATCAAGGCGCAGTTTTTCTTCACCTACGTGCTGTGGATCATGGGCACGCGCTTCTGTATGTCCTCGGCGCTGTTTTTCTATTCGCGCCGCATCCACGTATCCTACCCTTTCATTCTTTACTGCAACCAGTTGACGCTGGCCTTCGTCAAGGTATGGCTGATGTTCCGCCTGCCGCAACAACGCTGGGCCAACCGGCTTGACCAGCGCGGGATCGACCTTTCCGGCCCGCGCATCAACCGGCTCTTTCCTCTCTATCAGAATGGACTGACGATGGCGGCGCTGGCGCTGGCACTGCTTCTGTGCCTGGGCGTCCTGCGCCTGCCCGATGTGCAACAACTTATCCAGGTGAGCCCCTTATGACCATGCATTATGACGTTTGCGTATTCGGACTCGGTCCGGTTGGAACCGTATCCGCTGCTTGTTTTGCCAAGCAGGGTTTTTATGTGACCGGCGTCGATATCGACCCGGCGCGCATCGAAGCGATCAGGGAAGGCCGCGCGCCTTTCGTCGAGCCGGGAATCGACGAGCTGGTGCGCGAGGGGGTGCAGGCCGGTCGGCTCTCCGCCGGCGAAGATTACAAGGTGGCGGCGCAGTCGGATGTCGTCGTCATCGCCGTCGGCACGCCGACGAAAGACGAGCCGGACCTGTCGCAGCTCGACAAGGTGTGCGCGCAGATCGGCTATGCGCTGCGGGAAAGCGATAACGCGCCGGTGATTGCGGTGCGCAGCACGGTGCCGCCGGGAACCATCCGCCGCCGCCTGACGCATATCGTCGAGAAAGCCTCCGGCAAAAAAGCGGGCGAGGGATTCCACATGGCCTCCAACCCGGAATTCCTGCGCGAGGGAACGGCGGTGGCCGATTTCTTCCGCACCGGGCGCGTCGTCATCGGCGCCGACACGGAAGAGGCAGGCAATCGCATCGAGGCGCTCTACCGCGAGGTCGAAGCCGATGAGCGGCTGCGCGTCTCGGTGGAGGCTGCAGAATTCGCCAAATATGTCGACAACACCTGGCATGCGCTGAAAGTCAGTTTTGCCAACGAGATCGGCCGCATCGCCGTCGCTTTCGGTGGCCGGCCGGAGGAAACGGCGCGTGTGTTTCTCTCCGACCGACGGCTCAATCTCTCCGGAAATTACCTCAAGCCCGGCTTTGCCTTCGGCGGCTCCTGCCTGCCCAAGGACGTGCGCGGGCTTTCCTGGCTGGCCGACGAGCTGGGCGTGCAGGCGCCGCTGGTCAATTCGATCCTGCCCAGCAACGAGGCGCATATTGCGCTGGGCTTGAACGCCATTCTCGCCACCCGGCCCAAGCGCGTCGGCATTTTCGGCGTGGCGTTCAAGGAGCATGTCGACGATCTGCGCGAAAGCCCGGCGCTGGCCATCGCTTCTCAGCTGATCGCCGGCGACATCGGCGTTGCGGCGCATGATCCGGCCTACCGGCCGGGAGAGCGCCTGCCGCTGGGCGATACGCCGCATCGCCTCGACATCATGGAGCCAGACATGGTGGCCGGCACGGCCGATACGCTGGTCATCATGCACCGGCTGCCGGCTTATTACGAGCTGGCGGCGCGGTATGGCAGGAAGCCGGTGATCGATCTCACGCGCTGTCCGGAAATGGCGCGCAACGCCTTCGCGATGAAGCCGCTGAAGCCCGTGCGCTCCAGCTATTCATCGGGCGCCGCTGTGAGCGCGCCCAGGGAAGAGCGGCAGAGTTTCGGCGCTTCGCTGCCAGTGCTGTCGCTTATGCGCAAGACCATATTGCCTTCATAAACATTATAAAGGAAACGCTGCCGACTATAGCGAATTAACGCGGGTTTTGGTTGCATGGAATTCTTAAGAGGAGAATGCCCATGCTCTCTGAAAAAATCATCCCGGTTATCCTTTCCGGCGGCA
>JAGWLJ010000112.1 GCA_028873275.1 Pseudomonadota bacterium | reverse complement strand
TTTTGATTGGAAAAATATCGTTCCTTATGCCACTATTTATATTTTAGAGTTTCCTGCTTATCATGCTTGCTGCCGTCGCCGGAATACCGTTCGGTTATGTGTTGTGCGGCGTCATCTGGGCGCTGGCGCTGGGCTTCGCCGTCGGCAATTACGCCTGCAGCCTGGTGCATCGCCTGCCGCGCGGCCGGCTGATCCTCGACAAAAAACCTTATTGCGGCAGCTGCGGCACGGAACTGCAGGTGCGCGACCTATTTCCGGTCCTATCCGGGCTGATGCTGCGCCACCGCTGCCGTTACTGCGGCGCGCCCTACCCCGTCTCGCACACCTGGACCGAATTGCTGGTGGGGTTGCTTTTCGTGCTGGCCTTCCTGGCGCACGGATTCAGCGAGCCGTTCATGCTCATCGTCGCCCTCGGCGTATTCCTGATTACGCTGGCGGCCATCCATGCCAACGAAGGCATCATCATGGGCAGGATACTGCTCTGCGTCACCGTGTTCGGCATGCTGCTGCGCACGCTGGAAGACGGCACGCTCTATGGCTTTTTCCAGGGCGGGCTGGCCGGGCTGCTGGTCGGCGCGGCGCTCTGGCACCGGCAGATCAGGCCGAGCGGCCATATCTACACCCTGCCGCCGCCGGCGCTGCTGCTGGCTATCGGAGGATTATGCGTAGGCATCCGCGCCGTGCCGGTTTTTCTCGTCTTCTTCCTGGCTTTTTACGGCATCGACTGGCTGATGGGAAAGCTCATGCGCTCGCCGCAGCCCGTACTGATCACCATTCCCTTCGGGCTGGCCGCGCTGCTGCCGGTGCTTTACCCGAAGCTGGCAACGCTACTGTAATAACTCCGCCAGCTCCTTATATCCCTTATCCTCGGCGATAATGCCGGCCGTTTTGCCGTCCTTGTTGGCGGTGTATTTATCGGCGCCGTGCGCCACCAGTATTTTGGCCGCGTCGCCGCTATTGTTCTCAGCCGCCAGAATGAGCGGCGTGTTGCCGCCCAGGTCGCCCTGCTCGATGCTGGCGCCGCTGGCCAGAAGGAACTCCACCATCTTCGCCTGGTTGTTCCACGCCGCCCAGTGCAGCGGCGTCTGTCCCTCGTCGTTGGCGGTGTTGACCTGCGCTCCGCGCCGCACCAGCTCACGCGCCAGCGCCGTCGCCCCGTTGCCGGCGGCGATAATCAGCGGCGACTCTCCCTGCGGATTGACGCGATTGATGGAAGCCGCCGTCTCGCTTTCCGGCGGCAGCTGGGCCAGGTCACCCGAATAGGCTGCCTGAATAAGATGAGCATACTCCATATAATGATGCGTATCATGCGAATGGCTATGCGCCATCATGAACTTCACCGTGCCGGCCAGCCCATGCCCGGCGGCATAATCGAACGCGTTACTGCCGCCGCGGTCCTTGGCGTCGGGATCGGCGCCGGCGGCGAGCAGGCGGGCGATGATGTCGTCATGGCCGTTCCAGGCGGCGTACATCAGCGGCGTGCGGCGCAGAATGTCGCGGCTGTCGATCTTGACATGCATGGCCAGCCGCTCCTCGATCTTCGCCTTGTCGCCCCTGGCGGCGGCGTCGATCAGCGGCAGGTCGTCCGGCGGCAGGTGCGGCGCATGATCGCTTCTGCTGCGCATGGGAATGGAGGAATCACTTTCATCACCGCTTCTCCGTGCCGCCCGCACGGTCTGCATCAGGCTGCCTTCCCCGGTCAGGCTGTGATAGGCATCGCTCTCGGTCGCCTCCTGCTTCATCCGGTACACGGCCGCGCCGGCCAGCGCGGCGATAAGAAGGATAAACAGCTTATGCAGTTTCATGTCGATCAGGTTGCACAATTTCACGCGCATTTTCAACGGCTATGTTGCCTGCCGCCACGGCTGTGCTAGGATGCCGTTTTCACAAGGAGAGGATATGCGCTGGCAGGACATCCGCGAACTGGCCATCCGGCTGGAAGAGCTCTACCCCGACGCCGACAACGTAAACTTGCGCTTCACCGACCTGCGCAGCTGGATCGTCGGCCTGCCCGAGTTCAGGGACGATCCCAACGGCTGCAACGAAAAAATCCTGGAAGCCATCCAGATGGCATGGATCGATGAGCGCAGCTGAGCCTGCCGATATCATCCTCTCCCTCTCCGTCACCACCGCCGCTGAGACCCAGGCGCTGGCGGCGGCGCTGGCGCGGCACTGCCGTAGTGGGGATTGCCTCCTCCTGCGCGGCGAACTCGGCTCAGGAAAAACCACCTTCGCGCGCGGCTTCATCCAGGCGCTCTGCCCCGGTGAGGAAGTGGTCAGCCCCACCTTCACCCTCGTTCAAACCTACCCGGGATCACAGGCGCCGATCTGGCATTTCGACCTCTACCGGCTGAAACATCCCGGGGAACTGGCGGAGATCGGGCTTCAGGAAGCGCTGGCGACGGGCATCGCCCTCATCGAATGGCCGGAGCTGGCGCAAAGCCAATTGCCCGGCGACGCGCTCGGCATTACAATAGAATCAGGCCCCGGCCCGGAGCAAAGGCTATTGACTTTCGCCGGGCGCAAGTCCGTATGGCAATCCAGGCTGGAAGCAATGAAGGGAGAATAAATGCGCAACGAACGGCCAAGGCAGATCAAGGAATTTCTGGCAGGCAGCGGCCACAGGGACGTCATGCTGCACCCCATGCAGGCCGACGCGTCGTTCCGCCGTTATATCCGCATCCGCAAAGGCACGCATTCGATGATCCTGATGGATGCGCCGCCGGAAAAAGAGAATATCGAGCCCTATATCGCCATCGCCCGCTACCTGCACGGGAAAGGATACAGCGCGCCTGAAATCCTGGCGCAGGATGTGAAAGCGGGGTTGCTGCTGATCGAGGATCTGGGCGACGATTCCTTCACGCAGGTGCTGAAGCGCGCCAGCGGCAGGGAGCATGAGCTGTATACCGCCGCTGTCGATGTGCTGGCCGAATGGCATGACGAGGCCCGCCGCTTTTTTGATCCGCAGGCGCTGCCGCTGCCGCTCTATGACGAAGCGCTGCTGATGCGCGAGGCCTGCCTGTTTGCCGACTGGTATCTTCCGCAGGTAATGGGCAAGGACAAGGCAAGAGAGCTGCGCGGCGAATACATCGCCTTGTGGCAGGATATCCTCGGCAAAGCGCCGCTGGCCAGCAAGTCCTGGGTGCACCGCGATTACCATGCCGACAATCTCATGTGGCTGCCGGCGCGTTCCGGCACGCAGCGCGTTGGCCTGCTTGATTTCCAGGACGGCGTCTACGGCGATGCCGCTTATGACGTCGTGTCGCTGCTGGAGGATGCGCGGCGCGACGTTGCGCCGATACTGGCCAAAGCCATGATCGATCGTTACCTCGCCGCCAGCGGCGCCGACCGCGAGCGCTTCCTCACCGCCTACGCTATTCTCGGCGCGCAGCGCAACTGCAAGATCATCGGCATCTTCTCGCGGCTGGCCGCGCGCGACAACAAGCACGCCTATCTGAATTACCTGCCGAGGGTCTGGCGCTACCTGGAGCATGACCTTGCCCACCCGGCTCTGGCCGATCTCAGGCGCTGGATCGACAGCCATATCACGGCCGATCAGCGCGGCGTCATCGCCCTGCGCCATACCTCGCAGGAACTGGCCCTGACCGCATGACAAAGCCCGCCATGCCCAAAGCCATGGTGCTGGCAGCCGGGCTGGGCACGCGCATGCGGCCGCTGACCGAGCATCTCCCCAAACCGCTGATCCAAGTGGCCGGCGTGCCGCTGATCGACCGGGCGCTGGATTGGCTGACCGCCGCGGGCATTGAGGAGGCGGTGGTCAACAGCCATCATCATGCGGAAAAACTGGAAGCGCATCTGGCGGCGCGGCAATCTCCCCGAATCCTCCTGTCGCCCGAAACCGAAGTTCTGGAAACCGGCGGCGGCATCTTTCACGCGCTGCCGCTGCTGGGGGATTTATTTTTTGTCGTCAACAGCGATGTCATCTGCATCGATGGCCCCTCGCCCGCGCTGCACCGCCTGCTGGCCGCATGGGACGACAGCGCCATGGACGCGCTGCTGCTGGTGCATCCGGTGGAACAGGCCGTGGGCTATCATGAGCAGGGCGATTTTTTCGTCGAGAACGGCCATATTCGCCGCCGCCTCGATCATCCACGCGCGCCGTTCGTATTCACCGGCGTGCAGCTGATGCACCGGCGATTGTTTCGTCACGCGCCCGGCGGCAAGTTCTCCCTCAACGTTCTCTATAACCACGGCATGCAAAGCAACGGCACCCTGCCGCGCATCCGCGCCCTGGCGCATGACGGCGCATGGCTGCATGTCGGCGATCCGCAGGGCCTGCGCGAAGCCGAAGCCTGGCTGGCGCAGCACTAATTATTTCCAAAGCAAAGCCTACTGGTCTGCGCCCGTTTTAGGGTCCACCGTTCCCATGAAGAACTGCCGCGCGCCGATCTGGTTACTGCCCGTTCCAGTCGTTCCAGTCCAGTCGCCCCAGGCCGGGCCGGAGAAATAGGTCTGCGTTCGGGAGCCGGCGCCAGCGCCGCCGTAGCCGCTCGGGAGATACTGGCTGGCCCACAGTTCTGGCGGATCATACCCGCTGTTCTGACACCCTGCCCACAATGCGCTGTAGAAATACTTGGTATAGGGCTGCAGAATGGTAGCAGGCCCGACCGGAGAGAGCGGCCACCCATAGGTATCTGCGAGGGAAAATGGCCCCAGCGTTTTGATAACATTGCCATTCGCATCTTTGATCGGTATTTGCTGGCCCAATCCGTGAATCGCATCGCTAAAGGTCGGATCCGGCGTGATGCAATGCCTCGAATCCTGATGCGGCAGATCATTGGAGGGCCGGAAAATCTGCACCGTCTTCCACTGGTTGCCCGGCAGCACGCAGTTCCCCAGATCCGGATCGTTGCAGGAAGGCTGGTTCGGATGGGGATCCGACGGCGGCGTCAGCGCCATCATGGCGGCTGACTGGGCAATCGGCGGAGATGTTTTCCATATTGTGCGCCCCTCATTCATCGCTCCCAGTCCCGACGATTTTCCCATGCCAAACATCAGGCCGCTGCCGGTGGCAGTCGGGAATTTGCCCTGATCCCAATCGACCACGTTGACCGATACCCCCGGCGTGACGCTGGTGACGAAAGCCACCATGGACAGGCCATTCACCTGATAGGTGATGATATCGCCCGGCTGCGCATTATCGAGCCCGCCCTGAATCATGGACGTTCCATAGGCCGCATTCGGCCAGTTGGGGAAAGTACTGTCGCTGACATAGCCGCGCCAGCCCAGAGGCCAGGGGAATTCCTTATTGGCGATGGCGCTGTCGTACAGGGTCGTATAGCCGGCGCCGGCGCGTGCCAGCACCATTTCCTCCGGGCCGCCCGGCTTGAATAATTTTTCATAGCGGCCGATGCAGAACAGCTGGTTGCGGCGGATATTCCACATCTGATACGCTTTGAGCTCGGCCCAGCCGCCCACCCTGCCTATTTGGTCGGGCTGATCCGACAAATTTCCGCTCACATCCGGAATCTGCTCATCCGGGCCGAGAGCGTGGATAGGATTATTCGGCGGCGCCCCCGGCGCGCCATATATTTCCT
>JAGWLJ010000111.1 GCA_028873275.1 Pseudomonadota bacterium | reverse complement strand
TAGCTCACGCCTCCTAACGCCTCCGCCGCCGCTGCCATCGTGGCGGTGCTGGCCGCCGCCTACGTTACCATGGTGGCGACAAAAGCGCCTGCTCATCACGGCGCGCACCAGGTCGCCTTCGTCAACTTCCAGGTCGTCATGAAGAATTCCGAGGCGGGCAAGGCGCTAAACGCTTACGCCACGCCGCGCCAGCAGGCCCTGCAGAACGCCGCGCAGTCCAAGCTCGATGAATTCAAGCAGTCCCAGCAGGATCTGGAGAAGCACCGCTCCTCGCTGTCTCCCGACGAGTTCAACGCGCGCAGCCGCGCCCTGCAGCAGAATATCGATTATTTCAATGCCGAGCAGCAGAAGCGCCTGGCCGCCATTAACGGCGTCGCCGATACCGCCATGCAGCGCCTCCAGGCCACGCTGCGCGACCAGATCGCCGCCATCGCCCAGGAAAACGACGTCGAAGCCGTGCTCTCCACCGATCAGGCTTTCTATGCCGAGCCCAAGCTCGACCTGACCTCGGAAGCCATCCGCCGCCTCGACCAGAAGCTCGGCCAGGCGGATCTCCATTTGCCGGAAGATAATTAAGGCCTTTCCGGCGGCACTCGCCCCGCCGCCGAGGTAGAGGGCTGGCGCATTCGCGCGTCTTCCTCCTGGCCACCCGTCACCTGGCGGGAAATGCCGGTGGCCGGCTGTTCACCCTGCGGATCAATATCAAAGCTGGAGGTATGGCCATGCGCTGCCTTGGCGCGCCCGGCGAGGGCAGAAGGGAATCCTTCTACTCCGCTTCCGCCAGATCGCACCGCCGAGCCGGCATTCTCATCCTCGTGTTTCGGCCTCATACCCGCAGCATAGCAACCTGCGGATAAGCGGGCGCGGCGTAAGGCGATTGCCTTCGCAGTCGTGCTGTACTAGACTGGCTACCTCTCCTGAGGGTTAACCCTCCTTTAAACCTTTGAGATTACACTTACTTGTCTTTTAACCTAATGATGGGGACTCGTATGACTGCTCGTAAAAAAATTGCTCTTATCGGCGCCGGGATGATCGGTGGCACGCTGGCGCACCTGGCTGAACTCAAAAATCTGGGCGACGTCGTGCTGTTCGACATCGCCGAGGGCCTGCCGCAGGGCAAGTCGCTGGATATCGCGCAAAGCTCCGCCGTTGACGGTAACGATGTCCACCTCAAAGGCACCAACGACTACAAGGACATCGAAGGCGCCGACGTCTGCATCGTCACCGCCGGCGTACCGCGCAAGCCCGGCATGAGCCGCGACGACCTCGTAAACATCAACACCGGCATCGTCCGGACCGTCGCTGAGAACATCAAAAAATACGCCCCGCGGGCGTTCGTCATCGTCATCACCAACCCGCTCGATGCCATGGTGTGGGTGATGCAGCAGGTTTCCGGGCTGCCGCATTCGCATGTGGTGGGCATGGCGGGCGTGCTCGATTCCTCGCGTTTTGCTTATTTTCTGTCGGAAGCGCTGGGGGTTTCAATCTCTGACATCAACGCCTTCGTGCTGGGCGGCCATGGCGATTCCATGGTGCCTATCGTCGATTACACGACCATTTCCGGCATCCCCATTCCCGAATTCGTGCGCATGGGCTGGCTGAAGCAGGAGGCGCTCGACAAGATCGTGCAGCGCACGCGCGACGGCGGCGCCGAAATCGTCGGCCTGCTCAAAACCGGCTCTGCGTTTTACGCACCGGCGGCCTCCGCCATACGCATGGCCGAAGCCTATCTCTACGACAAGAAACGCATCCTCCCCTGCGCCGCCCACCTCTCTGGCCAGTACGGCGTCAAGGACCTCTATGTCGGCGTTCCGGCGGTGATCGGTGCCAGGGGCGTAGAAAAAATCGTTGAAATTTCCCTGAAACCGGAGCAAAAGGCGATGTTTGATAAGTCTGTCGCCGCCGTCAAAGGCCTGTGCGAGGGGATTAAGCTGGAATCGAAGGCAGCCTAATAAGGTGATTATGCTTACAGAGGATGAGGCAACCCAGATTGCCATAATGTTACTCAAGCAAAAGGAAGCCGGAGCTCAAGTAATAAGCAGGGCGTGGCCTACTGATAAAACTGGTAAGTGGCAAGTGATGATTATGCCTAGTATCTCTTTTACACAGCTTGAGCGTGTGCAACAGCGAGGAAATGAAGATATATTGACGGCATCGATTAAAGATCAGACGCATAAAGAAGCGGCGGTGGCTTTTAAAACGGTTGTAGGAAGAGAGCCAGCGGAGGGAGAGTTGGAGATAGGAAAGCCGATTGAGCGAATCGATAAGCCAATGGAATTATAAGTGACAGGATCCATATGAACATTCACGAATACCAAGCCAAGGAAGTATTAAGAAAATACGGCGTGCCTACGCCGAAGGGGCAGGTCGCCTATACGCCGCACGAAGCCGTGCAGGCGGCGCAGGGGCTGGGCGGCAAGCTGTGGGTCGTCAAGGCGCAGATTCATGCCGGTGGGCGCGGCAAGGCCGGCGGCGTTAAGCTGGCGCGCTCGCTCGACGAGGTGGAGGGCTTCGCCAAGAACATGATCGGCATGACGCTGGTAACGCACCAGACCGGCCCGGAAGGCAAGGTCGTCAAGCGCGTCTATGTCGAACAGGGCACGAATATCAAAAAGGAACTGTATTTAAGCGTGCTGATCGACCGCGCCACTTCGCGCGTGACATTCATCGCTTCCAGCGAGGGCGGCGTCGAGATCGAGGAAGTGGCTGAGCACCATCCCGAAAGAATCCTGAAAGTCGCCATCGACCCGGCGTCGGGCATGGAACCTTTCCATTCGCGCAAGCTGGCCTTCGGCCTGAATCTGCCTAAGGAAATGCATGGCAAGTTCGACCATTTCGTGAACGCGCTCTATCACGCCTTCTGCGATACCGACGCTTCGCAGTTAGAAATCAACCCGCTGGTGATCACCGGCGAGGGCGAGCTGCTGGCGCTTGACGCCAAATTCAATTTCGATGAGAACGCCCTTTTCCGCCATCCCGACATCCAGGGCCTGCGCGATCCCGACGAGGAAGATCCGCTGGAGCAGAAAGCCGCTAAGTTTGGCCTCTCCTATGTCAAGATGGATGGCAATATCGGTTGCATGGTCAACGGCGCGGGGCTTGCCATGGCGACGATGGACATCATCAAGCTCTACGGCGGCACGCCCGCCAACTTCCTCGATGTCGGCGGCGGCGCCAACCGCGAGAAAGTCACTGAAGCCTTCAAGCTGATCCTCTCCGATCCCAACGTCGAGGGCATATTGGTGAACATCTTCGGCGGCATCATGCGCTGCGATATCATTGCCGAAGGCATCATCACCGCTGCGCGCGAGGTCAATTTGCATGTCCCGCTGGTGGTGCGCCTCGAGGGCACTAATGTCGATCTCGGTAAGAAGATGCTGGCATCGAGCGGCCTCGCCATCAACGCGGCGGATAACCTGGCCGATGCGGCGGAGAAGATTGTCAAGGCTGTGAAAAGAAAGGCAGCATAAATCCCCGCATAAGCCGCCAGCGGCGTATTGCGGGGCCTGGTATGTACTAGGCAAGCATATTATAACCGGACCCCGCAGCAAGTGCGGGAATGGAGAGCACGATGTCGATACTGATAAATAAAAACACCAAAGTCATCTGCCAGGGCATCACCGGCAGAGAAGGAACTTATCATAGCGAGCAGGCCGTGGCCTATGGCACCAAGATGGTCGGCGGCGTCACGCCGGGTAAAGGCGGCACCACGCATATCGACCTGCCGGTGTTCGACACCGTCGAGGAAGCTGCTAAGAAAACCGGCGCCAATGCGTCGGTAATTTATGTGCCTCCCAAATTCGCGGCCGATGCCATTCTCGAGGCCATTGACGCCAGGCTGGAACTGGTCGTCTGCATCACCGAGGGCATCCCGGTGCTCGACATGGTGCGTGTCAAGCGGGCGCTCACCGGCACTAAAACGCGCCTCGTCGGCCCCAACTGCCCCGGCGTCATCACGCCGGGCGAATGCAAAATCGGCATCATGCCCGGCCACATCCACAAGAAAGGCAAGATCGGCATTGTCTCGCGCTCGGGTACGCTGACTTACGAAGCGGTGGCGCAGACTTCCGCCGAAGGCCTCGGCCAGTCGAGCTGCGTCGGCATCGGCGGCGACCCGGTCAATGGCACGAATTTCATCGACGTCATCGACCTGTTCCTCAAGGACGACGAAACCCAGGCCATCGTCATGATCGGCGAAATCGGCGGCAGCGCCGAGGAGGAAGCGGCCGAGTTCATCAAAAAGCACAAGGTGAAAAAACCCATCGTCGGTTTCATCGCCGGCCGCACCGCTCCCCCGGGACGGCGCATGGGCCATGCCGGCGCCATTGTCTCCGGCGGCAAAGGCGGCGCCGAAGACAAGATCGAGGCGATGAAAAGCGCCGGTATCGTAGTGTCCGATTCGCCGGCGGCGATCGGCAGCACGATTGCGCAGCTGCTGAAGAAGGCGGCGTAAAACCCCGCACTGGTTGCGGGGCCCGGTGCATTGCATAAGAGCATATGAATCATTATATATTACTTAGGTAAATCTATGGTCGGCGCTTCGGATAACTCTCCCCAGACCCCGCAACCAGTGCGGGGTGACACCACCCCCTTCTTCGCCGTCAACTCCACTTTTATCGAGGAGCTGTACGAGCGCTACCTGCAGAATCCGCAGAGCGTCGATGCCAGTTGGCGGGATTTTTTCAGGAGCGTCACCAATGGTGCAGCGAATCCGCAGCAGCGGGCGGCAAGCTGGGCGCAGGTGAAGAGCAAAGTCATCGGCGTGGAGGAAGCCCCCCTCCCTGGCCCTCCCCCGCTTCGCGGGAGAGGGGAGAAAGCAGTACCGAGTACCGAGTACCGAGTACCGAGTACGGACGTAGAAAAATTCGCCCACGACTCCATTCGCGCCATCATGATGGTGCGGGCATACCGCGTGCGCGGGCACCTGATTGCCAATCTTGATCCGCTGGGGCTGGAGGTCAACGATTACCACCCCGAGCTCGATCCGGCCCATTACGGTTTCACCGAAGCCGATATGGACAAGGAAATTTTCCTCGACGGCAGCCTGGGCATCAAGCGCGCCAAGCTGCGCGACATTCTCGCCATCCTCAAGCAGACCTATTGCGGCAATATCGGCGTCGAGTTCATGCACATCCAGTATCCCGAGCAGAAGGACTGGATCCAGCGCCGCTTCGAGACCGACCGCGGTAAATTTTCCTTCCCCGCCAACGAGAAAAAAGACATCTGGACGACGCTGGTCGAGGTTGAGGCCTTCGAGCAATTCCTGCAGGTCAAATACACCGGCACCAAGCGCTTCTCGGCGCAGGGCGGCGATTCGATGGTGTGCGGCCTCGAGACCATCATTAATACCTCGGCGCGCCTGGGCATCAAGGAAATCGTCATCGGCATGCCGCACCGCGGCCGCATGAACGTGCTGACCACCACCATGGGCAAGCCTTATGCCGAGCTCCTCTCCATCTTCCACGGCAATCTCGATTTTCCCGAATGGGTAACCTCATCGGGCGATGTCAAATACCATATCGGCACGTCGTCGGACCGCGACACACCTTCGGGCAAGATGCATCTCTCT
>JAGWLJ010000366.1 GCA_028873275.1 Pseudomonadota bacterium | reverse complement strand
GAATATGGGTTTTATGAATCCTAACGGTAAGTGGTCAATCATAACAACAACAGCGCCGGGCTCTCAATATAGTGTTTGAACGCGGCGAGGAACTCGGCGCCCACCGCGCCGTCCACCACGCGGTGGTCGACCGAGAGCGTGCATTCCATGATGTTTCGCACCGCCATCTGCCCGTGGCGCACCACCACGCGCTCCTCGCCCGCGCCCACGGCCAGTATGCAGCCCTGCGGCGGGTTGATGATGGCGGCGAAATGCTTGATGCCGTACATGCCGAGGTTGGAAAGCGAGAAGCTGCCGCCCTGGAATTCCTCCGGCTGGAGCTTGCCCGCCCGCGCGCGCGCCGCGAGGTCTTTCATCTCGTTTGAAATCTGGATGACGCTTTTCTGGTCGGCGTTTTTGACGATGGGGGTGATCAGCCCGCCGTCAATCGCCACCGCCACCGAGATATCGACGTTGTTATATTGCAAAATGGCTTCGTCGGTCCATGAGGCATTGGCCGCCGGGACTTTTTTCAGCGCCAGGCCTGAGGCCTTGATGATGAAATCGTTGACCGAGACTTTGTAGGCCGGTTTCTTGTCTTTCCCCGCCTGTGATTCCGCCTCGAAATTGATGTCCTTGCGGATATCGGCCAGCCGGTTCATCTCGCATTCGATGGTGAGGTAGAAATGCGGCACCTGTTGCTTCGATTCCACGAGCCGCCGCGCGATCACCTTGCGGATGTTGTTGTTGGGGATTTTGGTGAATTCCTGCGGGTTTCGCATCACCATGCCGCGGCCGGTGCCGCCGGCGGCTTTGGCTTTCAGCACATCGTCCTTCACGATGCGCCCGTGCGGCCCCGTGCCCTGAACCATATTAAGCGGCACGTTCTCCAGCGCGGCGATGCGTTTGGCGAGCGGTGAAGCGAATATCCTTCCGCCGCTATAGCTTTGTGCTACGGGGGTGGGTGCGGGTGCGGCAACTATTGGTGCTGGTGCCGGTGTTGGCGCAGCCGGAGCAGGCGCGGCGGCCGGTGCTGCCGCAGGAGCAGGAGCGGCGGCTTTCGGCTTGTAATTATCGAGCGCCTTCTTATCCTCGCCCTCCTCGAGCAGCAGCGCGATAAGCTGGTTGACCTTCACGCCCTCGGTGC
>JAGWLJ010000110.1 GCA_028873275.1 Pseudomonadota bacterium | reverse complement strand
GGCGGTGCTGCTAGCGGAAGCGACCGGAAGGCCGAGGAAGGAAATCTATGCAATGGCGCTAGAAATGAAAGATTGAATTGACCAGGAATTTATCTGACATAAACTAATTCATTATTTTTTCTATAATTATTCGCCTTGCGAATATTATAGACAGGCTCATTGAGTAATAGTCTGGCAGTCGTGTCAGCTCGTTGCTGATTCAGGGCGACTGCAGAAACGTTCACCACCAGCCAAATCCCCGATAGGGTATGGAAGGAGGTGAAATTATGTTACGCTGGCTCCTGGCAATCTGCTGGTCGAGCGGACATTGTCCGAGATGCGGCGCCGTTTGGAGCCTGTGCCACTGCATCTGCCCAAGATGCGGCGGTGTCGGCCCCAACGGATGCCGTTGCGGTTAACTTCAAAGTCACTACCCTGAAGTGACTTTTCTCTCTCGATCTGGATTGTAACCAAAAATATAATATACTGGCGGCCATGACATTGGAAGATCGCCGCAAAGCCTACCGCTACGGAATCTCCGCCGAAAAGCTGGCCTGTGCTTATCTGCGCTGTAAAGGCTACCGCATCCTGGCCGAGCGCTACCGCAACGCCATGGGCGAGATCGACATACTGGCACGAAAAGGGCGTACACTGGTCGCTATCGAAGTCAAGGCGCGCAAGACACTCGAGCAATGCGAGGAAAGCATTACGCCATGGAAGCAGCAGAAAATCGCGCGCGCCGTGGAGGGGCTGCTTTCCGGGCAGGGGGCGGTGCGCGGGCTTGCCAACGCTCATCAGTTTGATGTACGATTCGATGTCATCTGGGTAGCGCCCAAGCGCTGGCCCAGGCATATCCGCAACGCCTGGAGAATGTGAATGAAAAATGCAGCTGAAAAGAAATGCGGACCTGCGAAAAACTCTCTCTCTGCATTTCTGACTCTCTGCATTTCGGCACTTCTGTTGCCCGGCTGCGTGCCTGCGCTGATTGCCGGAGGCACCGAAACGGCAGTGGTGGCGGCACAGGAGCGCTCGGCCGGCAACGCGGTTGATGACGCGGGCATTCTCCTCAAGATAAAAAATCTTTACGCGCAGCAGGATTACAAGGACCTGCTGGCCAATGTCGAGATCAAGGTGGTGGAAGGCCGCGTGCTGCTGACCGGCAATGTCGACAAGCCGGAATCGCAGATCGAAGCGGTGCGGCTGGCCTGGCAGGTCGGCGGCGTCAAAGAGGTTATGAACGAGGTGCAGATCAGCGACAAGGCAGGCTTTGCCAATTATGCGCGTGACGTCTGGATCAGCGCCCAAGTCAAGACCAAGCTGCTGCTGGAGAAGGGCGTGCGCTCGATCAACTACTCGATCATCACGGTCAACCAGGTGGTCTATATCATGGGTATCGCCCAGGATCAGGCCGAGCTCGACAAGGTCACCTATGTGTGCAGCACGGTGGATTATGTGCAGCGCGTCGTCAGCTACGTGCGGCTGAAGGACGACCCGCGCCGGGGATATTCCGGCCAGTGACGCGCCGCGTCGCCATACAGATGGACCCCATCGCGTCCATCAAACCGCAGACGGATTCCACACTGTTACTGGGCATCGAGGCGCAGCGGCGCGGCTATGAGGTATACTATTACACGCCCGACAAACTGGCCTATTATAATGGCGCTGTCACAGCCCAGGCGCATCGCATTACCCTGCGCGCCGATCCGGCGCATTATTACGATCTCGGCGAAACGCTAACACTCGATCTCAACACCATGGATGTCGTGCTGCTGCGCCAGGACCCGCCTTTCGACGCCGCCTATATCGGCACCACCTACCTGCTGGAGCGGCTGCCGAAAACGCTGGTGGTGAACAACCCCGCCAGCGTGCGCGACTTTCCTGAAAAATGGGCGCCGACGCTTTTCAGCCAGTATATGCCGCCCACGCTGATTACCGCCGATCCCGGCGAAATCGAGCGCTTCCGCCGCGAGCATAAGGACATCGTCATCAAGCCGCTCTACGGCTTTGGCGGGCACAACGTGTTCCGCATCCGGCCGGAAGATGAGAATTTCCCGACGCTGATGGAAATGGCGTTCGGCCACAGCAAAGAACCCTGGGTGGCGCAGCCTTTTCTGCCGGAGGTCAAAACCGGCGAGCGGCGCATCATCCTGATCGACGGCGAGCTCGCAGGCGTCATCGGCCGCATTCCGCTCGAAAATGAAATCCGCGCCAACATGCGCGTCGGCGGCACGGCGGTTAAAGCCGAATTGACATCAAGGCAGCGCGAAATCTGCGCGGCGCTTAAGCCCTTTCTTAAAGAGAAGGGTTTGATCCTTGTCGGCATCGACGTCATCGGCGACTGGCTGACCGAAATCAACATCACCTCGCCCACTGGCCTGGCGGCAATCAACCGGCTCTACGGCAAAACGCTGGAGTCGGAAGTGTGGGATGCGATTGAGAAAAAACTCGCTAGCGATTACTGTTAAAAATTCGCCAGTCCGAGCAAAATGCGCCGCTTTTCGAGAACCGGAGCGCAGCGTACATAAAAGTACGTGAGCACCGGAAGCGCAGAAAAGCAAGTAAGTTTGCCGGTCTGGTAGAATTTAAGTCCGGTAACTCCCGTTGATATCGATATAGCGGTGCGTCAGGTCGCAGGTCCATACCGTCGCCCTGCCCTGCCCGACGCCGACATCGACCTCGATGGCGATCTCGCGGCCGCGCATGTGATCGGCCACCTGGGATTCGCGATATGCCGGGTCCGGCTCGCCGTTTTTCGCTACGCTGACGCCGCCGATACGGATCATCAGCTTATCGCGGTCCGCCTTCTCGCCCGCCTTGCCCACCGCCATGACGATGCGGCCCCAGTTGGCGTCCGAAGCGGCTAGCGCCGTTTTAACCAGCGGCGAGTTGGCAATGCTCATGCCAATGCGACGGGCGGCGCTGCCCGATTCCGCGCCGGTGACGGTAATGGTGACGAATTTTTCCGCTCCCTCGCCGTCCTTGACCACATGTAGGGCCAGCTCATGCAGCACCTCGTGCAGCGCCCGCCGGAAATCCGCGGTATCGCCCGCCGGATTATTCGCCCTGCCGGTGGCGAAGAGCAGCAGCGTATCGCTGGTCGAGGTGTCGCCATCGACGGTGACGCAGTTGAAGGTGGCGTCATTGGCTTCGCTCAGCAGCGCCTGCAATTCTGCCTGCGGAATGGCGGCGTCGGTAAACACGAAAGCCAGCATGGTCGCCATGTCGGGCGCGATCATGCCCGAGCCTTTGGCGATGCCGTTGACGACGACGCTGACGCCACCGATCTTCGCTGTGCGCGTCGCCATTTTGGGATAGGTGTCGGTAGTCATGATGGCGCGGGCGGCCTGTTCCCAGGCATCCTCCGCAAGATTTTTTTTAAGTCCGCTCAACGCAATTGTGATTTTGTCGTCGGGCAGGCGCTCGCCGATGACGCCGGTGGAGGCGGTGAATACTTCCGATGCATCGCAGCCGATCAGCCCGGCGCAGGTTTCCATCACGCGCTCGACGGAGGCGACGCCGACGCTGCCGGTAAAGGCATTGGCGTTGCCGGAATTGACCGCCAGCGCGCGAGCGGTGCCGCCTTTCAGCGAATCGCGGCAGGCCAGCACCGGGGCGGAAGCGGTGAGCGAGCGGGTGAACACCCCGGCCACATGGGTGCCTTCGGCGAATTCGGCCAGCAGCACGTCGGTGCGGTCTTTATAGCGGATGCCTGCCTGGCCCACGGCCAGCCGCACGCCGGCCACCGGCGGCAAATGGGGAAACGATGTCGGAGCGAAAGGAGATACGGCCATAGCGGCGAGTGATAAAGCAAGCCGCGGGCCGATGCAATTGCCTTTCCGGCAGGAATTAGACGATGCCGGTGCCGGCCTGCTGATTCGGCTGAGCCATGCCGCGCGGAGGTGTCGCCCGCGCTACCGGCGGCGTTGACGGCGGCGTCAGCTGTCCGGTATGCGTGGACTCAGTAGCCGGAGCCGCCTTGCTGGTGGTGGTGGTAGTGGTTCCGCCGCCTGCCGATGGGCTGCGTGAATCGGGCTTTTCATTGGCGGCATTGAGCAATGCCTGACCGCCCAATACGCCGACCACGGCGCCAATAGTGGCAAGAAGAGTGCCCCCTACACCCAATAGCGGCCCTAAAACAGCACCCGCTACAGCAAGCACGGCACCGCCGATTAATGTTCCGGGGCCTAAGAGAGGAGCATTACCACGACGCGGGGTAAATAACTCTCTTACGGTCCGCGTAAAACCCTCCCACCAACTCTGCGGAGGAGGTTCCCCATCCGCATTTAATGCCGGGTGGTTCTCGCCATAACGTTGTGCTGCAATGGCAGCCCCTGTACCCAATACTGCAGTTGCGCCGGCAGCCCGGCGTGCAACTTGACTTATTTCCGCATGTGTTGCAATGCCAGTCCCTGCAGTACGGATAGCACCAGTAGACTTAAAAATAAAACCAGCAGTCTGATTCCATAGCCATTTGGCGGGAACTACTGTAATCATTTTTAAGAAATTCATGCTCTTCCTCTGGCTTGCCCATTAAGGTTTGGAACCGGAGACGGACTTACAGGTTCCGTATTCTGCATCGTTGTTTGAACCGGAGCCACGGTGGTATTCGTAGCGTCAGGATTTGCACTTCCTGTCCATGACGTAAAAGCCGTATAACCAGCGCTAACTTTATTGTTTATCCATTCCATAACGCTTGCAACCGCTCTCAAAATCCCATCCCAAATTGATTCTCCCTCGGTATTCTGGGTTGATGTATTCTGAGTCGAAGCCATTGGAGTAGCTCCTATCTGTCCATTCTGCTCTCTCCTGTGCTCCATAACAGAAGGATGATTCTCAGGCCTGCCGCCGCTGCGATAATGGGAATCTCCTCCGAATCCCGCAGGAAGCACCCGCGCGTCTAAGGATTGAACCGGTGCCCGTTTGTTCAATGCCAAAATAGCGTTCATTTCAGTTTCGGCAAGTTGTGCGCCTGCTATTGCGCCGCCCACAATGCCAGCAGGACCGGCAGGTATTCCCGCGAGTCCACCACCCACAGCTCCCATTCCCTGCCCTACGGTAGCTATTGTCGTCTCCACATTTCTGGCCGTTGCCTGCGCAGTCTGGTTATATTCATTGGCGCGCTGGCTCGCTTCCCGGATCGCTTCCTGCGCCGTAACGCCTTCACGATAGTTCACTCCGTCCCGTAACGCAGGAGGCGTATAATGGGGGTCAACCACCGAATGTAAAAATTCAACCCATTGCCAGGCCATAAAGGCGCTTTCTTAGTAATTTATTTCAGTATAACCCAAATTATCCCCTTGTAATGTGAAGTTTCTGTGACTATGCGGGCGGGCGGCCAGCGGCTGTGTGACAGCGCCGTCATATCATTAATATTCAATAAGTTATGCGGTTAGGCGACCACGACGCTCTTGATGTTAACGAACTCGTGGATGCCGAAAGCCGACAGTTCCCGCCCGTAGCCGCTGGTTTTAACGCCGCCGAAAGGCAGGCGCGGGTCGGAGCGCACCATCATGTTGACGAAGCAGGAGCCGGACTCGATCTGCTCACGGGCGATGCGCTCGCCGCGCTCGAGATCCTTCGTGAACACCGCCCCGCCGAGGCCGAATTG
>JAGWLJ010000109.1 GCA_028873275.1 Pseudomonadota bacterium | reverse complement strand
CTGAGGGCGGCGCTGTCCAACCACCTGACTAATTATTACTGCATGCCGGGCGGCACGATCTGCCTGCTGACCGACCGCGGCCCGGAGCAGCTGGGAGCGCTGGCTTCCTCGCTGATGCCGCTGCGCCTGCCGCGCGGGATGGATTCGCTTTCTCCCTGATGCCGGGCTTATACTAACCGGATAGATTATCGTTGCTTTTCACCGGTGGCGGCAGCATACAGGAGGCATCACCACCGAAGGAGATCCTTATGAACGCACTGGTGCTTACCTCTTTATTCTTTGTTGGCATGGCGTTCGTAGCCGCAGCGCAGGAAAGCGCCATCACCGTCAGGGTTGGCGGCGTTGAGAACGGCCAGCCCATTCCCGTCAAATTCGCTTACTGCATTCCCAACGGCAAAGGCCAGACCCAGAACGGCAGCAATATCAACCCGGCGATCAGCTGGTCGGGCGCGCCGCAGAATACCAGGTCTTATGCGCTGATCGTCGTCGACAAGGACGTGCCCGCCAGCTTCGAGCTGGCCAATAAAGAAGGCAAGACCATTCCTGCCGGTTTCCCCCGCCGCGACTTCTATCACTGGGTGCTGGTCGATATCCCCACCAGCGTCACCAGCATCGCCGAAGGCGGCGGCAAGAGCGCGCAGGGCGTAAGCGGCAAAAACGATTATCCCGGCACCGGCTATGACGGCCCATGCCCGCCCTGGAACGACGAACGGCTGCATCATTATCACTTCGTGGTATATGCGCTCGATGTACCGTCGCTCGGCCTGGTGAGCGGTTTCGGCGGCAAGGAAGCGGAAGCGGCCATGTCCGGCCATGTGCTGGCAAAAGGCGAAGTTATCGGTACCTACGCTAATAACCCGGCGGTTAAATAACCGGCTATTCTATTACCTGTCCATCGCGATGTCTTTGTTCTGGGCGATGCGGTGGTAATGCTCGTCGCGGGTGAACGGCCGCAGCGGGTCGGCGGCGTTTAAAATCTCGCCGGTACCCGAGGCCTTGTTGCCGCCGAAGCCCATGCCGAAGGCCGACGTGCCGGTGCCCTTCGCGGAGTTGATGACGCTGTGGCCAGCTTCGTTTTCGGCAGCGAAACGATCGGCCTCCGCCTGGCTTTGGGTGTAAATGCCATTGACCAGCCCGGCATTGGCAGGCGTGTTGACGAAAGCAATCGCCTGATTGAGATCGTCATACGGCGCGACGAACAGCAGCGGCGCAAAGACTTCATCCCCCATCACTGCCGTATGGACGGGTATCAGCGCCAGCGCCGGCTCGACGAAAAATGTCTGCGGACGCTCTTTCTCGAAAAGGCGTTTTCCGAAACGAATCTCACCGCCTTCTTCCGCCGCTCTTTTTTTGCCTTGCTCAAAGAGGCGATAGGCATCGGCGTCGATCAGCGGGCCGTAACCGTATTCATCCCATTTATCCTTAGTGAGAGCGCGGATATGCCCTTCCAGCAGCTCTACCGTTTTTTCATAGCGATGGCGCTGCACAAAGAGGCGGCGCGTATTGGTGCAGCGTTGGCCGGTGGTGCCGAAGAAGGAATTAAGCAGTGCTTTGACCGACCATTCGAGATGCTCGAATGACATTTTATCGGAAATGATGACGCCGTTATTGCCGCCCAGCTCCAGAATGGGCCGGACGCGGTTATTCTTTTTACTCGCCAGCGCTTTTTTAATGCTCTGCCCCATGGCGACACTGCCGGTGGCAGAGATCATGTCGACGCGCTCATGCGCGACCAACTGCTGGCCGATATCGCGCCCGCCGATTAGCACGTGCAACAGATCGGCTTCGGCGCCGGCGGCCTTGTCGAAGATCGCCTTGCAGGCCAGCGCCACCAGCGGCGTTTTCTCCGAGGGTTTCCAGAGCACGGCATTACCGGCCAGCCACGCCGGCGCGATCGTCCAGTGCGCCACGACCATGGGAAAATTGAACGAGGTGATCAACCCGATCACGCCGACCGGCGGTCGCTCCTTGCATCGGAGCATGCCATTGAATTCAGGCAGCGTAGCGTCCTTGATGGTCTTGATCAGGATGTCGGCGGAGCCATTAACCTCACCCAAAGCCTCCTTCGGCGTCTTGCCGCCATCGAGGGTAATAATCTCGGCCAGCAGCTCGCGTTTCTCCCGCAAAGCGGCGGCATAGTGCTCTAGCAAGGCGGCGCGCGCCTCCCGCTTCAGGCGGCAGAAAATCCGCTGCGCCCCCTGCGCCTGCTGGATTTTCGATTCAAGGGTGGCGGACGTATCCTGCGGTAAATGAGCGATAATATTGCCATCGGCCGGGCAATGCACTGGCAGTCCCCGCGCCTGCGAGGAAGGCTGACAGCCCAGAGCGGTAAAAATTTCGGCAATGCGTTTGTTCATGTCAAACGCTTAGTCTTTTATAAGAGAAAATTCTATAGGTTATTAACGGAAAAATTCTCTATCATTTCGCCGATTCATCATCCGGGTGAAACGCCCCGGATTTTTCTGTTCATGAATAACCGCAGCAGCAATGTCGTAGAATTGCTCTTCATCGAACTGCGGATCCCGGATAAGCTGGGCAATCGCTGTGATGCAACCCTTTTCGTAATATTCACGATGTGCTGTTCCTTGGTATTCATTTATCAATGCTAATTTTCTCTCAGAAATGTCCCAATATTCTATATTTGCCGCTAATGCGTCCAGAAAAGAGGTGCCTTTAACATTAGTGTGGCGGAACAATAAACGCCTGCGATGACATTCCTTAATAAAATGGGACTGCTGCACATCGCTTAGCCCTAAAGCATCCAGGTAGCGTTTGATACGAGGATCGTCGCCCTTGCGATATTCCAGTTCCATGCTGATGGTGAACTTTAAATCCCGGGCGCGCGCAGCGCTCACTGGCGGATGCATGGCTTTGCCCACTTCTTCCAGAGTCAGGCCTTTGGCTTTACGAATGGCCTCCAGCATGTCGTCTGCTCCGGAATAACGGGATAATCTCTGTAATACGGTAAGTAAGTCCGGTTTGGTCATGGGGCCCCGATTGTCGCAATACGCTATTATATTAATAATTTTTTACTATCGCAACGTATTTCTTGTCGAAATTCCGTTGACCGCACCCGGCTAAAACATTAGATTTACAGCCCTTTTGTGCGGACGGAAACGCAGTATGACCCAGACGGCTAAAAAAAGCCACGAAGAATTAACCGGCGCGGAGATCATCGTCAAGGCATTGGCCGGCGAGGAGGTCGACGTTGTGTTCGGCTATCCGGGCGGCGCCGTGCTGCCGGTGTATGACGCGCTGTTCCGCCAGAATCAGCTGCGCCATATCCTCGTGCGTCACGAGCAGGCGGCTACTCACGCCGCCGAGGGCTATGCGCGCTCGACGGGCAAGGTGGGCGTGGTGCTGGTGACTTCCGGCCCCGGCGCCACCAACGCCGTCACCGGCCTTACCGACGCCATGCTCGACTCGATCCCCATCGTCTGCATCACCGGCCAGGTACCCACGCACCTGATCGGCTCGGATGCCTTCCAGGAAGCCGACACTACCGGCATCACGCGCAGCTGCACCAAGTATAATTATCTCGTCAAGGATATCGAGAGCCTCGCCCCCATCCTGCACGAAGCCTTCCACATCGCCCGCACCGGGCGGCCGGGGCCGGTGGTCATCGACATTCCCAAGAACGTCATGAACATGAAAGGCCAATATGCGGGCCGCCAGCCGGTCATCCGCCCGTCCTACAATCCGCAGACCCAGGGTGATGAAAAACAGATCGAGAAAGCCGTGCGCCTGATGGCCGAGGCCATGCGCCCGATTTTCTATATCGGCGGCGGCGTGATCAACTCGGGCGCCGAAGCCTGCGCGGCGCTGAAGGAACTGGTGCATATGACCGGCTTTCCGGCCACTTGCACGCTGATGGGGCTGGGCGCGTTCCCCGGCACCGATCCGCAGTTCGTCGGCATGCTGGGCATGCACGGCAGCCTGGAAGCCAATATGTGCATGGCCGAATGCGACGTCATGATCAATATTGGCGCGCGCTTTGACGACCGCGTGACCGGCCGGCTCGATGCTTTCTCGAAGCATTCGAAAAAAATCCACGTCGATATCGACCCCAGCTCGATCAACAAGAACGTGCATGCGCACGTGCCCATCGTCGGCGATGCCGGCACGGTGGTGAAGCAGATGATTGCATTGTGGAAAAAAGAAAATCGGAAACCGGATATTCGCGATTGGTGGAAAAAAATCGAATCCTGGCGCGCGCGCAAAAGTTTTTCCTACCAGCAGGGAGAGAAAACCATCAAGCCGCAATACGCCCTCGATCGCCTCTACGAGCTGACCAGAAACCAATCCACCTATATCACCACCGATGTCGGTCAGCACCAGATGTGGGCGGCGCAGTTTTTGAAATTCGACAAGCCGTATCACTGGATGACCTCCGGCGGCCTCGGCACCATGGGTTACGGTATGCCGAGCGCCATGGGCGTGCAGATCGCCCATCCCGACGAGCTGGTGGTCTGTGTCACCGGCGAGGCCAGCCTGATGATGAACATTCAGGAGCTCTCGACCATCATGCAGTACCGCCTGCCGCTCAAGGTGTTTATCCTCAACAACCGCTACATGGGCATGGTGCGCCAGTGGCAGGAGATGTTCCACGGCTCGCGCTACAGCGAATCCTACATGGACAGCCTGCCCGATTTCGTCAAGCTGGCCGAAGCCTATGGCATGGCCGGCCTGCGCTGCGACAAGGTGAGCGAGGTCGATAAAACGATCAAAGAAATGCTCGCCATTAAAGGGCCGGTCATCGTCGATATGCTGGTCGACCAGAACGAAAACGTCTACCCGATGATTCCCGCCGGCGCGGCGCATTACGAGCTGGTGCTGGGGCCGGAGGAAAAGGCGGAGACGAAGAGCAAGGATTTGGTGTAGGAAAACAATGAAACTGGCCATAAAACAGGCGACGCTGGAGCAGAACGGGGAATTGCTGGAGCAATATTTCCAGTTGCGGCAGAATTTCTTCAATACGCGGGAAATGCAGTTAAGAGCGGAGGGAAAGATTCCGCCGACGGCAAAAGCTCGCGCATCGGAAAAAACCGGCCCGAAATGGCCCATCCGCGGCGACGACAAGGCGGAATTCCTGCTGGTGGTGGATGAAGAAAATCCTGCCGCGCCTAAAGTCATGGGCGGCGTGCGTTTGAGCGCCTATCGCGCAGGCGTCGATAATCCCTCCGATAATGCATTAAAAAATGCGCCGGAAGTTCTTTTTCCCGGCGTGGCGAATGTCAGGGACAGAAAGAATATCGTCTATATCGACGGCGCGGCTTTTGACGATGATCAAAAATTTGCCTTACGGGAAGTCATCAATGCGCTTCTGGGTGGCATCGCGACGAAGATGCGGCAGGACAAAGCCAATGCGGTGCTGATGATTCCGAGTATTAGTTTCGAAGCGGAAGTGTGGGCGTATTTCAATCCGCAACCCAAGGGACTTCTGCGTCGGACGCTTCCGCCCCGCAACCTTGATGATCATGGCCAGCCGGTGGTGGTTCCTATCACCGACTTCGGCAAGGTGACCTACATTAATCGCATGGGCGCGGAGGTGACCAAATCGCTGCTCGGTATTATCGGGGATGACGAATTGAATACCGCTGCGCAGGCATAT
>JAGWLJ010000108.1 GCA_028873275.1 Pseudomonadota bacterium | reverse complement strand
GATCATCCCAAGCCCGCCGCCAAAATCGCTGATAATCGCCAGATGCTGCGGGCTGCCGTCGATGCGCAATAACGCAATGTCACCGGGGCTGATCTCCTGGACGGGAACGCGCAACAGTAGCTCAGCCAGCTTTGCTCTCAACTTACTTGCATCAGGCCGGTGCGAATAATCGATTTCATCGAACGCCGCCAGTTCCTCCCCGTTATGATCGCGTAAATTGAGCTCACCCGCCACTCCGGCCAATAATCCCAGACAATCCACTCCGCCTTTATGCGATGCAGTTTTTTTGAGCCTGCCCTGGTGATGAAAACGCGTGCCTGTCCAGCCGCGCGCAGAGGCAACGATGGGATGCGTCATAAATATTATAGAATGAGGACAGGCGCCGAAGCGCCTGATAGGTTATTCCTGAGCGCCTTCTTCGACGCGTTCTTTCTGCGGACGGAAATGCGTCCGCATGGTCGGACGGGCGAAAAGCGGCCGCTGGCCCATGCTCTTGGCATAGGCCCATACCAGGCCGGCCATCACGACGATGGACATGCCGAATACCCAGATAAAAGCCGCCATCGTAGTATTCCCGTACATGCCGATGATGGTGGCGGAGACAAATACGGCGACGGCAATCAGGAATCCGAGCACCTGCCCTAAAATAGTCGAATATTTATGAATGCGGAGCGCCTGTCCCTCCCATTCATGACGATGCCTTTGCTCGATCTCGAACATGGTAAGGATCATCTTGGCCGATCCTTCCACCACATAGTTATAGCTTTCCAGCACCTCGGGATGCGGCAGGATTTCCACCGTGCGGTTCTGAATTCGCTCTCGGTTGCCCTGCGACTGATTGTAGCCACCGGTGCGATAGGGACGCTCGCGCTTCTCGTTATTCGCGGGATCGTTATCCATGTTCTCTTCCTGCTTCTAGCCTTCCTATAACGCTTTCGATATCCCTGCCGATATGCCCCCAATCGGAACGCAAGCCCTCCGCCGAGGTGCGATAAGGATAGCGGTAAAGCAGCGGCGCTCCTACGAGCTTCAATACGGAAAGCAATCCGGTTATAAAATCGCGAACGACGCCCATGGCAATCCTCATTAAGCGAATGCATCCGCACCTTAGCCAATTCCCGGATGAATTAAAACAGAATTATGCGCTCACCATGTGCTTCTTGTTCCGGCCGTTTCAAGCATGCGGTCAAGCCCGGGAACCAACGGCTCGCCGCGGAAATTGACCACGTTATTAAAACGGCTGAAACAGGTAGCCAGCGTTTTATCGCACCCCTTGGTGAGACTGTAGCTGTCTCCCATGGAAATGCTGTATGGCATAGGCAGGGCCGTGGCCAGCTGGCCACCGGTACCGGACGTATAAATATATTCCTTTATCTCCATGCTGAGCCCGTTATTGGCCCCGCTGGTGAAGGTAATGGCGCCGCCGGTAAAAATGCCGGTCGCTTCCGTCCTGGCACTGTCGATGAATTGCAGGCTGGAGATAGGCGTGGTAACATTGCCGGTTACCGTCTGCACACTCATATCCACTTTACAGCGGTTATCACCGAGTGCCGCTCGGCAGGAAGCGGAATACAACTCCCCCATGGTCTGCGATAAAGCCTGCGTCAAACCGCGCACTTCCGCTATGAATTGCTGTTTATAAAATGAGACCTCACCCAGCCAGCCGCGCCGCAGCTTGAGCGATCCTTGCGTCATATCCATATAATTGATCTGGAATATCTCGATCTCGGCGAAATCATAAAGTCCGGCCAGGATATCCGCCTCCACAATGCTGCCTGACGATAGCATCCCCTCCACATCGAGGTTATCGACGGCCAGCGACGCAGTATTCTGAATGGCGCTGGGCGTGAATCCCGTAGCAGCCTTATAAGTCACGCCGCCAAAAATGATATCCTGGTCATGGTCGGTAAATCCCAAGATGGTAGTATCGCGCCGCGTCAGCTTCCAGCAGACCGCCAGCGTAGTCACCTCGCCAGCGATATGCGCGGCAAGCTGCGTCGATATCTGTTTCATGGCTATACCCGGATTTCTACAATCGGCACATTCTCCCAGCTGAAGCTGCCGTAGGAATCGAGCCGGGCCGAAAGGTGATCGGTATCGAAGCGCACCGGCAGGTCGAACTGGAAATCAGCGGTGACAGTCATGCCGCTGCCCGGCGCGACATTGAATGTCACCAATCCGGTAGTGGTGTCCAGCGTATATGCGGAACCGCTTTGCAGCACGGCGTTCAGATATATGTTTACCGTCCCCGCCACCGGCTTGCTTATAATGCGTGTCTCCGATGTACTGCCGCTGGTATAAATTTTTACCAGCTGGAATGTCACCGTCGCACCGTCACCGCTACCGATCGCCTGCCCATTCGCCTGATAATCCGTCCAGTCCTTGAAGCGGAATCCGTCCGCCCTACCCTTCCGGGCGCGGAAAAAAGCAATCAGCGCATCAAGCTGCGCCTGCGTCTTTATGCCGTGCGCGACATTATACTGTGCCCGCGCCTGCGCCCAGTTGGCGTTGCGTTGCTCATACCCACTCTGGGTGATAACGATATCGGTGGAATATTGCGGACCGCCGGCCGAGCCGTAGGCAATATCGGTCGGGAAGCGTGTTTCTACGAACGCCATAAAGCACTCCAAAAATAGTGATAAGATCAGGCGGGAGAATAGCCGCGGTTATTACGCTGGCCTACTGCCGGCAACGGGGCAGCAGAGAGAGGCGCATGAAAATCTGCTCCAGCTCCCTCCGTCATCCCATTCTGCATATAATAGCGCGAGGCCCCCATGCCTACCGTGTCCGGACGCAGGATAATGCTTCGCGCATCCAGGGCGCCGGCATTGATAAGCTCTGCGTATTGCTGAGCAATATTCTTTGTCGGCTCATTGGGATCAAGCGGTATATGGGTATAAGCCCGCAGCGTGTTTTCTAGAACCGGGTCGCCCATCATGCGGCGCAGCGCGGTTTGGCCTTCCCTAGTTTGAGCGGCCTGGGCAAAATCGCGCGTGCCGGCCAGCCGCTCCAGCAGATCCTCGTATTTTCTCTGCGCCCTTTCAGGAAGTGCGGCAACCAGGTTTGCCAGGGCTTCTTCATCGCTGACGGTCTCCTGCTGGCATTGCTTGCCATAGCATCTGGCAGATAGAGCGACACTGTCCTGTTCCGTGGTTTCCATGGTGCCCTCATACACTCTGGAAGCCAGATATCCCGCACCGAGCGCACCTACGGCTCCGCCGGCAAGCGCGCCGAAAGGCAGGAAAACCAGAAAAGCCCCTCCCGCCATGGCTCCTACCACGCTGGCAGCCGTTACGGCAATGATCTTCACTGGTGACGCCCGCCTGTCCATGGACTCCAGCCGGCGGCGCGCAGCGCGACTGAACGACTTGGCCTTTTCAAGATCTATACCGGCCTGGCGGAATTCCTGGATTTCCTGCTGATTGGCCAACTGGGCATCAATATAATCCAGCCCCCCCCCGACAACCGTACTGGACATGCCCGGAATCAATCCGGAGGCCAATCTCCCGCCGCCGATAAGGGTTCGCGTGGTGGCCAGATCGGTATCGGAAGGCCTGCGCGTAGCCATATCACGCCCTGCCCGGCGTCATATGCTGCTGCAGCGCTTCCTGATGGAGCTGGCCGGTAAACTTTCCATCGCCTACAACCGCACGCGCGTTAGGATCGGTTTTACGCTGGAGGCGTGCTTCCGCATGAGCCGGCTTTGCGTGCGCAGCAATGGGATGCGCCGCCTTAATCTTCTCGATGCGCTGATTAAGAATGCCTTTTTCTATCTCTTTCAGGATTTCCCACGGCTTGGCATTTTCTGCAGCATATTGCTTGCCCAGCTCTATGGCGAATGCTTCGCCTACTTTGCCGTGACTGCGCAAGGCATCGCTGGCTGCCAGGGTGAACATGGCATAGTCTTGGGCGGACAATGTTTTTCCGCTTTTGTAGGCATCGCTGACACCTTTGTAAATATGGAGCACGGGCGCTTCACCCATGACTCTGTCGATGCCTTCATTGGCAAGCCCGAGGAACAATCCGGTCTTCATCCCAATGCCACTGCCTTTGAACAGGCCGCGCAGGGAGATGGCTCCCCAGGCAGCGCTGAAGAAGCCGCGACTGCCATGCTCAAGCAGGACATGCGTCCTCGCCTCGCGCACGGTCTTTGGCACATTGCCGGTTAATACCGACAGCGTAGAGACCTGGCTTACATTCTTGCCGGTCATGTCGGCATATATCTGCTTGAGCGAGTCGAGCTTGTCGGAGAAGCTGCGCGCCACGCCGTACAACTGCGATCCCGACATAAGGGAACCGGCGACGTCCATGGCAATGCCAAACCGGTTATTGCCGGGGGCAAGCCCGAAACGAGGATTTTCGACCGGCGCATGGAGCGCTTCGCTGGGAGCCGCCAATCGCTTCTGCCAGCGGTCTGACTTTGCCAGTCTCGCAATTCCGCCCAGCACCTTATTACTAAATCCAGCGGCGAAGAGAGCCCCCATGCCTCCCATCATACCGACGCTGGCTACCGTACCGACGGTTCCTGCAACGGCATCCGCCGCGCCTATAACTCCCGATGAACCCGCCGCCGGCACAACCGCGTCTGCCGCCTGAACGCCCGGCGCATGAGCGCGCTTGCGGCCTTGAAGCAGCGGAACAGCCTCAACAACCTCTGCAGCGATTCTTCCCGAATTACTCATTTCTCAAACACCTTAGCGATGGGGATGCTGTGTACGTTCGCCATCTGTTTCATTAAGCCTGCCGGTAAACCTCGGATCCATTCGCTGATGCCGGTCCGTATAATGGCCATTTCCGTTTTCTTTAATTCCTTCCCGCGTCCTATCGGCAGCGCGATTTTCTTCCTCATAGGGATTATCCTGTTCTCCCCCATGATTTCGTCCATTTCTATGACGCTCTGCACGAGCCTCTTCCGATCGGCCCTTGACGCGATCCGTCCAGGCGTTCTTGTCGCCCTGCAGTTCCTGCAACGCCGCCACGCCCAGAATATTCTGCAGCAGCACCCGTCCGCGCCCGTCCACCAGGTTCTTGAGCGCCTGCTTATCGCCTGCCTCTATGCGATCGGCAATCTGGATCAGCGTGTCGATATCTTCTTCCCTGACCTGTAGTTTAATCAATTCATCCTTCGATTTCTGAGCCAGATCGCGCATGCTGTCGGACACCAGCGTATACATATGCTGATGCGCCTGCTTGCGGGCGGCGATAATATCTTCCTGCCCCATGCCGGCAGCCTTCAGAACCGCGTCGGAGAACAGTGATGCGAAGCAGGCCCTCTCTATGCCCTTCATTTCCTCAAGGTGCTTTTTGAGTGCGTCCTTCATCACCTCAGGGCTGTCGAAATGGTCGTAAAATTCTTTCGGATCGGGAGCCACGCAGGCGCCCAGCTTATCACGCAGTGAAACGATTTTGTTCTTAACACCATCCACATCGAGAATCGCTTTCCTGCCATGGCCGACCAGCTCGACCAGCGCATAGGCATCAATGGTGCCGTCGGCCAGCGCCTCCGCAATCACCTGCGACACTTCCCCCAGCGCCTTGAGATTCCCCGCGCCAGTAATTTCACCGCGCTTCATTTCTATTTCGTGGCGTTGGATAATTTCTCTTACTTTGTTTTTAAAAGCGCC
>JAGWLJ010000107.1 GCA_028873275.1 Pseudomonadota bacterium | reverse complement strand
GGAATCACAAATGCATACCGCGCCAATCCTTCCGGCAGGGGTTTTGTGCCGGTGGAAATATTCTCCCCAGTCTTTGCAACGGGAGGTCACGCCTCAGGCGAGTTTCTGCATAGGATTAGTGTGAATTACGATCTTCTCAAGCAGGTCGCCGAAGGGAAAATCCGGCTCATGGAGGATATGTCGCAGGAGGAACGGAAAGCGGTAAGACTGGGACAGAGCCTTCAGGAAAACAAACCTAAAAGAGCACGCGGATAATGCCCTCCCTCAAAGATCTCAAAAATCGCATCAAAAGCGTCAAGAGCACGCAGAAGATCACCAAGGCCATGAAGATGGTGGCGGCCGCCAAGCTGCGCCGCGCGCGCGAGCAGGCCGAGAATGCCCGGCCCTATGCCGAGGGCATGGAGCATATGCTGTCGTCGCTGGCCGCTTCCGTGCCCGAAGGCGCGCAGGCGCCAAGGCTTTTGGGCGGCACGGGCAAGAGCGAAACGCACCTGCTGATCGTCGCCACCTCCGATCGCGGGCTGTGCGGCGCATTTAATTCCTCGATCGTGCGCGCCGTACGGCGGAAAGTACGCGAGATGCAGGGACAGGGCCTCAAGGTCAGGCTGTTCTGCCTCGGCCGCAAGGGTTATGAGCAGCTGCACCACGAATTCGGCAAGCTGGTCATCGGCAGGCAGGAGCTTAAGATGCGCAAGCTGGCGTACGCGGACGCCGAGACCATAGCCAAGCAAATCATCGAGCGCTTCGATGCCGGTGAGTTCGACGTCTGCCACATCGTCTACAACACGTTCAAATCCGCTATCTCGCAGGTAGTGACGTGGCAGCAGTTGGTGCCATTGGAAGTTGCAAATGAAGGAACTGCTCGCAATTCTCCTTACGAAGCCGAACCCTCCGAGGAAGCCATTCTCTCGCAGCTGCTGCCGCGCAACCTGGCCGTGCAGATTTACCGGGCGCTCTTGGAAAACGCCGCCTCCGAGCAGGGTGCACGCATGACCGCCATGGACAACGCCACCCGCAACGCCGGCGACATGATCAAGAAACTGACCATCAAATTCAACCGCACCCGTCAG
Organism: Pseudomonadota bacterium; assembly: GCA_028873275.1. GTDB lineage: Bacteria > Pseudomonadota > Alphaproteobacteria > Rickettsiales > SXRF01 > JABDCD01. The sequence goes on along the minus strand of JAGWLJ010000107.1, from coordinate 4,555 downwards.
GCGGCGATTACCAAGGAACTCATCGAAATCATCAGCGGCGCGGAGGCGGTGTAATGGCAGCCCCCATGAAAAACGATCCTATTCGCGGCTTTGAGCTGCTTGGCATGGAACCCGGTCGGGCGCGCCTGATCGCACAGCACATACTCAGCGCTGCAAAAGAACATATTATCGCCATGCCGGATCAGGAAAGCGTCATGCCATTTGGGCAACCGCTTCATGCTAATCTGGTAAGCGTAAGCGCCAGAACATTAAAGCTCTCCGGACTGAAGGACGGGGAGATCAATATTTTACGTAAGGCCATCCATCCGCTGGACAACCGCTTTTACGACGGTCCCGATGGCGATCGCTTTACGTTTTTACTGGACGGGCTGGAAGCCGCGGCTGGAATTTCGGCTCCTCTGGCAAAAAAATATGCTCCGCTTTTTGAGCATAACGGCACTCATGGGCCTTTCAAAGGAATTCAGACTAAAAGAGGAAGATTATGACACAGACGCAAGGCATCATCACCCAGGTCATCGGCGCGGTGATCGACGTAAAATTTCCGCACGGCGCGCTGCCGCCGATTTTGAACGCATTGCACACCGAGAACGACGGTAAGACGCTGGTGCTGGAAGTGGCGCAGCATCTGGGCGAATCGGAAGTGCGCACCATCGCCATGGATTCGACCGATGGCCTGACGCGCGGCCAGGAAGTGCGCGATACCGGCGCGCCGATCGCCGTTCCCGTCGGCCGCGAAACGCTGGGACGCATCCTGAACGTCGTCGGCGAGCCGATCGACGAGCGCGGCCCCATCAAAACCAAAGCCACCGCGCCGATTCACGCCAAGGCGCCGGAATTCGTCGAGCAGTCGACCAAGACGGAAATCCTCATCACCGGCATCAAGGTCATCGATCTGCTGGCGCCTTATGCCAAGGGCGGCAAGGTCGGCCTGTTCGGCGGCGCCGGCGTGGGCAAGACGGTGCTCATCATGGAGCTGATCAACAATATCGCCAAGGCGCATGGCGGCTTCTCGGTGTTTGCCGGTGTGGGTGAACGCACCCGTGAGGGCAACGACCTCTATCACGAAATGATGGAATCGGGCGTCATCAACCTGGAAGACCCGGCCAAATCCAAAGTGGCGCTAGTCTACGGCCAGATGAACGAACCGCCGGGAGCGCGCGCGCGCGTCGGCCTGTCCGGCCTCACGCTCGCCGAATATTTCCGCGACCAGGAAGGACAGGACGTGCTGTTCTTCGTCGATAACGTGTTCCGCTTCACCCAGGCCGGCTCGGAAGTGTCGGCGCTCTTAGGCCGCATCCCCTCGGCGGTGGGCTATCAGCCGACGCTGGCCACCGACATGGGCGCCATGCAGGAGCGCATCACCTCCACCAAGAAAGGCTCGATCACTTCGGTGCAGGCCATTTACGTGCCCGCCGACGACTTGACCGACCCCGCCCCCGCCACCTCCTTCGCGCATCTCGACGCCACCACCGTGCTGTCGCGCCAGATCGCCGAGCTGGGCATTTATCCCGCCGTCGACCCGCTGGATTCCACCAGCCGCGTGCTCGACCCGCAGGTGATCGGCGAGGAGCATTACAAGGTGGCGCGCGAAGTGCAGCGCGTGCTGCAGACCTATAAGAGCCTGCAGGACATCATCGCCATTCTCGGCATGGACGAGCTTTCGGAAGAAGACAAGCTGGTGGTCGCCCGCGCGCGCAAGATCCAGCGCTTCCTGTCGCAGCCCTTCCACGTCGCCGAAGTCTTCACCGGCTCGCCCGGCAAGCTGGTCGATTTGAAGGACACCATCGCCGGCTTCAAGGGCATCGTCGAAGGCAAGTACGACGACCTGCCCGAGTCCGCCTTCTACATGGTGGGCACCATCGAGGAAGCAACGGCCAAGGCCAAGAAAATGGCGGAGGCAGCGTAGTAGAAGTGGGGAATGAATCTGAGGAAACTGGGAAACCGTTTGATATATCCAGTTTGCTTGAAGATCCGCTCTTCTCTAAGCAAATGGCAATGCTAAAAGCTGCCGTAGCGGCGCTGAAGGAGGCAACTGGCGAAGGATATTTGCAGGCACTGACCGCCTTCAATACCGCCGCTACCGCGGTACGCCTGGAAATGGCCGATTTGCTGTACAAGCATCCACGCTATTCGCAGCCTTATGTGGCGGTAGTAACTGAGGGAATTGGGTATTTCCGGCTGGAAAAAGAGCAAGAGGATAAGCATATTGGAAAGCTACATCGTGATATACAATCACGATTGAATGCCCAGCTCGGCGCAAGGGAAGATACGCATACCGAGCGGGCAAAACAGATAAGACATCATGCCAGAGGATTTGAATAATTATGCAACTCTCCATCATCACCCCCGAAGCCACGCTCTTCTCCGCCGAAGCCGATATGGTCACCATCCCCGGCACGGAGGGCGAGTTCGGCGTATTGCCCGGCCATGCGCCGTTGATCTCCTCGATCCGCCCCGGCGTCATTACCATCGACGCGCAGGGGAAAAAACGCCGCATCGCCGTCGTCGACGGCTTTGCCGAGGTCACGCCCGAACGCTGCACCGTCCTCGCCGAAACGGCCATGGATGCCGAAGGCATCAGCGCCGTGCAGGCGCAGGCCCGCATCGATGAGGCGCGCCGCAGGCTCGAGCTGACAGAAACCGATGAGGCGCGCATCGCGGCGGAAAAGCACCTGGCCCTGGCCGAAGCGCTCAAATTCGCCGTCGGCGAGCCGCTGTTCGAGTAGCTTATCCTTTATCCGTCCCGGAGGGATTTTTATCCGGCGTCGCTGCGCCGGGCGCAATGGCCTGTTCGATCCCAAGCAGCTTGAGCACGGAAAATGCCGCCTGAAAGCGATTGGGCGTGCAATGCTCGAGCTTTACGCTCTCCGTCATGGTAGTAATCGAGGCATCGATAAGCTGCGTCAGGCGATGCTTCATGCTGTCGCGCTGCTCCGTCATCACCTTTTCGAACAGCGCGGCGAATTCGGGAATCTTCTTCCAGCGGGATAACGTCTCGCGCCGCAGCCTCAGCCGCCTTGCCACCTCCACCGCCGTCAGCCCGCGGGCCAGAAGATGGATCGACTTGACCTGCTTGGGCGAAAGCTTGTGCGATATTTCCCCGGCCATATGACTCCTGCGCCCAGCGTAAAACGGCAACCGGCGGTCGGGAAGACGGAAATTCAGGCGCTGGTACGCATCTTGCTTATTTACCGGGATGACCGACACGCCCGCCGTTACCTCACCCCTCCAGCTTACCATTAATCCCGTTTCCCAGGGAAAATTCTGGAGCAGAGAGGCGCCGAACTTCAAGGACTTCCTCGACACCGTCAATCCGCTCGAGCATATTCCCATCGTCTCGACGATCTATCAGGCTATCACCGGCGACACCCCCTCCACCGGCGCCAAGCTGGCCGGCAGCGCGCTGTTCGGCGGGCCGGTCGGCCTGGTGGCGTCGCTCTTTGACACCATCATCCAGAACGCCACCGGCAGCGATATCGCCGGCAACGTCATGGCGGTCATCGAGGGGAAGCCGGTGCCCATGCTGCAGCAGCAGGATACTACGCAGGTTGCCTCCAACGGCCCGCGCGACGGGCTCAGCGCCAACCAGCGGGCAGCCTATAATGCGTATGTGAATGCCAGTATGCTGACGTAAAACGCGTTAATATTAATTGACATTGTTTTGCCGGTTTATATACCGGTGGCATGGAAACAGAGCTCAAAAACCTGGAACATTTCGAATCGTATCCCGACGGCACCGTCAAGCTGCGCACCTTACGACGCATCGACGGGTCATGTGATCTCTCTTATTACCACCCTAACGGCGCATTGGCCGAGGAATCCACCTTCAGCCCCGCCGGCATCCCGGTCGCTCGCCGTATTTTCAGCGGTTCCGGATGCCTGATGGAGGAAGATTTTCTTGATATATCTCATGCCAGCCCCCGACGTTACTATAAAATCTACTATCCGGAAACCGGGCACCTCAAGGAAGAATATCATTATATTCCCAATAAAGACCTAGAGCCTCCCCGCCCGCCTGTAGACGCTTTCAAGTTTCTTGAATATCTGCGGCAACGCGCTATCGAGGAAGTCACGAAGAATCCTTTCGAGCCCGACCTGACCTACGCGCATCTGATGAAAGGGTTCGATGAATCACAGGGAAAGCAGGCGCCATTACCAGACGATCGCTCAGAATTGATAGGCCGCGCTGGCGATAAAAAGACAATCGGAACATATACGCTGCGCTCGTACCGCGCTTATTATCCCAACGGCAACCTCAAAGAGGAGACTGTCTACAGCTGGGACCGTAATACATCGCGTCTTACCAGGCTTTTTAACCCCGATGGGTCCCGTACAGTTGAGACCTACAATGACGAAGGGAACTGGCACCTTCGGGAGCGTTTTGATAACTGCAATAAATGCGTTGAAAAGCTTACCTATTATCAAATGATCTATGCCGATCTTTCACGAAAGCAACCCCTGTACAGACCCGGCAATCGTATTGCCGTCGATGCGGACGGTACGAAGCGCGATGAATCATTCCATCTTTATCATAACGCTGAAACCGGTGAATCGA
>JAGWLJ010000365.1 GCA_028873275.1 Pseudomonadota bacterium | reverse complement strand
GTGGCCGAAGCCCATCAGGCGGACGCTGCTGTTCTTATCCTTCACCTTCTTGATGAATTCGGGGATGTGCTTCACGTCGCCGATTTCCTGCAGCATGTTGATGACCGCCTCGTTGGCGCCGCCGTGCGCCGGGCCCCACAGGCTGGCGATGCCGGCGCCGATGCAGGCGAACGGGTTGGCGCCGGAGGAGCCGGCCATGCGCACCGTGCTGGTGCTGGCGTTCTGCTCGTGGTCGGCGTGGAGAATGAGGATCTTGTCCATCGCCTTGGCCAGCACCGGGCTTACCTTGGTTTTTTCGCACGGCGTGGCGAACATCATGTGCAGGAAGTTTTCGGCGAAGCCGAGTTCGTTGTCCGGGTAGATGAACGGCTGGCCGATGGAGTATTTATAGGCCATGGCGGCCATCGTCGGCATTTTGGCGATCATACGGTAAGCGGCAAGCTCGCGCTCTTCGGGCACGGCGATGTCCAGCGAATCGTGATAGAAAGCCGAGAGCGACGCCACCGCGCCCACCATGATCGCCATCGGGTGTGACATGCGCGGGAAGCCGCGGTAGAGGAAATGCAACTGCTCATGCACCATGGTGTGCATGGTGATGGTATGCACGAATTCCTGTTTTTCTTTCTCATTGGGCAGTTCGCCGTTGAGCAGCAGATAGGCGACTTCCAGGAAATCGCTTTTTTCCGCCAGCACGTCGATATCGTAGCCGCGGTAGCGCAGGATACCCTTGTCGCCGTCGATGAAGGTGATTTTCGAGTCGCACGAGGCGGTGGACATGAAGCCGGGGTCGTAGGTGAAGTGGCCGGTCTCGGCATATAGCTTGCTGATGTCGACGACGCTCGGCCCCTCGGTGCCGGGATAGACCGGAAGCTGGATGTTCTTGCCGTCAATATTGAGCGTGGCGGTCTGTTTGGGCGAGTTTTGCATTTTTTCAACGGCAGGCATGAGAAACTCCTATGCTTAAAGGGCAAAATTCCATGCTATAGAATGACAGGTATAAGTAAACAAAGCGTTGATGAAACGCTGCCCCAACACGGGACAGTATCATTTAATATCAGCGAGTTGTGTCATCCGGTGGCTTGCCGGATAAAAGATATTGCTGCTTAATGGCCGGGTTGGTGGTATGCTGGCCGCGTCTGGAA
>JAGWLJ010000106.1 GCA_028873275.1 Pseudomonadota bacterium | reverse complement strand
CCTGGGCCACCTGCACGGCTACCGTGTTGATCGACTCGGCTACCGCTTCCTTGAGCGGCATCGTGCCCAGGTATTTATTGTTGTAATTGTGCGGCTGCCAGTCGCCACCCACGACATGCACGGAGAACGGCCGGTCGTCGACCAGCGTGTCGGGCGTCATGCCGGCTTCGAGCGCCGCCAGGTAGACAAAGAGCTTGAATGCCGACCCGGGCTGGCGCTCGGCCTGCGTGACGCGGTTGAACTGGCTGGCGCCGTAGGAGCGGCCGCCGATCATGACGCGCACCGCGCCGTCCGGCGTCATGGCCAGCATCGCCGCCTGGCTGGCGTCATGCGCCTGGGCGTCCTTGTCCATTACCTCGCTCATGGCCTTCTCGCCCAGAAGCTGCCAATCGGGCCTGAGCGTCGTCGTCACCACCAGGTCTTCTTGGAAAGTGCCGACATATTCCGGCAGTTGGTCCATGATCCAGTCGGCGAAATAAAGCAGGCTGTGCGCCACGGCCGGCCGGGCGCTGAGCGTTTTGGCCAGGTCCTCGCGCGCGCGCGCCGTCTGGCTTTCGTTCAGGTATCCCGCTTCCTGCATGTTGAACAGCACCTGCTCGGCGCGCTTGCGGGCGAGCGTGGGATTGGCGGTGGGGGCAAAGCGCGACGGCGCTTTGAGCAGCCCGGCCAGGATGGCCGATTCAGGCAGCGTCAGCTCACGCGCCGATTTGTTGAAATAGCGGCGGCTGGCCGCGTCGACGCCGAAATTCCCGGCCCCCAGGTAGACGCGGTTCAAATAAATACTGAGTATCTCCTCTTTGGAGAAGCGCTTCTCCAGCTTCACCGCCAGCAGCATTTCCTTGATCTTTCGGGTGAAGGAGCGCTCGGGCGTCAGGAACACGTTCTTGGCCACCTGCTGGGTAATGGTGCTGCCGCCCTGCACGACATGGCCGGCCTTGAGATCGGCGAAAGCGGCGCGCAGCAGTCCCCACGGGTCGATGCCGAAATGATGATAGAAGTTGCGATCCTCGGTGGCGATCACCGCGTCGATCAGCGAGAGCGGAAGTTCCGCGAAGGGAATATAATCGCCGTAGATGTCGCCGAAGCTGCCGATGATCTGTCCGTCCTCCGATTTTATCAGCACGCTGGGGGCACGCGTGAATTTGTTGAGGTCGTCGATATTGGGCAGGGTGAGGAAGCACCAGGCCAGCACCAATGCCAGAGCGCCGCCCAGGACCATCGCCACGCGCCGGTATGCCAGCGAGAAGAAGGACTCCTCCCGCGCCGCGCGGTAGCTGGGGTAGCGGGAGGAGGGCGGCTTCTTCCGGCGGAAGAGCTTTTTGAGGCGCTTGAAAAATTTCATTCGGATTTATCCCGGTTGAGCACGTATTTAAGTTTACGCACGGCCAGCTGCGCCAGATCCTCTGAGGAGGCATTTGGGCTGCCGACGATCGACACCTCGCGCAGGGATTCCGGGTCGATGGCGGTCACCTTGACGGACAATCCGATAGTAATGAATTCCACGATATAACCTTCTCTTTCTTCCTGTTCCGGAGTCACGGCTCGGCATTCTCCGGCGAGGCTTCCGGCAATTTCTCGATCCTGAGCCGCGTAATGCGCGTGGCGTCCTTGCCCACCACAGTGAAGCGAAAGCCATGCGCGTCAAAATGCTCCCCTACCGAGGGGATGGCCTGCGCCTCGTGGATGAGCAACCCGGCTACCGTCGAGGCGTGCTCATCGGGCAGGTTCCAGTCGAGGCTGCGGTTGATGTCGCGCAGCGGCACATCGCCGTTGACGAACCAGGCGCTGGGCCCGGCGCGCTGGATATTGTTGTCGGCTTCGTCATGTTCGTCCTCGATGTTGCCGACGATCTCCTCAATGATGTCTTCGAGCGTGACGATGCCCTGCCACGCTCCGTATTCGTCGACGACCAGCGCAAAATGCTCACGGCGGCTGCGGAAAGCCAGCAGCTGGTGACGCAGCGAAGTGGTTTCCGGGATAAACCACGGCTTGCGGCAGAAGGCGAGGATGGCGCCGGTGGTCAGGCTGTCGCCGCGGCGTTCGCCCAGCAGTTTAACCAGGCTTTTCACATGCAGCACGCCGATGATGTTGTCGGGGTTGCCCTGCCACAGCGGGATACGGCTATGCAGCGTGGCCACCGCCGCCGCCACCAGCTGGTCGGGCGGCAGGTCGGCGTCGATCATCTCGACCTCCTTGCGGTGCGTCATGATCCTGCTGACCTCGATTTCGCTGAGATCGAGAATGCTGCCCAGCATGTCGCGGTCCTGCTTCACCACCTCGCCTTCGCGGTGATGCAGCTCAATGGTACCGCGGATGACATCGGCGGCGGGAACAAGGGAAGTGGACTGCGTGATATCGACATTGAACAGTTTCAGCAGGAAGCGGTTGAAATGCTGCACCGCCCAGGTAACCGGCTTGAATAATAGCACGATCAGCCGCACCGGCCCGGCCAGCTTGAGCGACACTGCTTCGGCGTTCTGGATGGCGTAGGTTTTCGGCAGTATCTCGGAGAATACGACGAGCAGCAGCGTCAGCACCGCCGTCACGATGGCCACCGGCGCGCCCTCGGCTCCAAAGACGGCGATAGCCAGCGAGGTTGCCAGCGCCGAGGCGGCGACGTTGATGGCGGTATTGCCCAGCAGCACGGTGGCGATCAGCGATTCCTTGTCGCGCCTGAGCCGGCTGGCCGCTTTCGCCGCTTTGTTACCGTCCTGCACCAGCTTGAAGAGGCGCGCGCGAGAGATCGCCGTCAGCGCCGTCTCCGCCGCCGAGAAGAATGCCGACAGCGCCAGCAGCAATAGAATGACAAAAAAAGATATGAGGAGATGGTCGGTCATGCGCACGTCCTCGCCAGCGCCTGTTCCACCGCCGCTTTTTCCACATCGTCGGCGATAAAGGCCTGCCCGATGCCGCGGGTGAGGATGAACGTCAGCTTGCCGCCTTTCGTTTTCTTGTCTCGGGTGAAATGCTCCATTAGCCGCGCGATATCCCATTGCGGCCGAACTTGTTTCGGCGAGGCTGGCAATCCGGTTTTCTCATAATGTTTTCTTACCCTCTCCAGATCGTTTTTCGGACAGAGCCCCAGCGCCACCGACATTTCAAACGCCAGCATCATGCCGATGGCCACCGCCTCGCCATGCAGCAGCGCATCGCCATAACCGGTCTCGGCTTCGAGCGCGTGGCCGAACGTATGGCCGAAATTGAGCAGGGCGCGGATATTCTGCTCCTTCTCATCGGCGGCGACAATCTCCGCCTTGGCGGCGCAGCTTTTGAGAATGGCTTGCGTCAGCTTTGCCGCATCGCCGCTCAGCATGGCTGTTGTATTCGTCTCCAGCCATTCGAAAAACGCCGTGTCGCGGATCAGCCCGTATTTGAGCGTTTCGGCATAACCGGCGAGCCATTCGCGCCTGGGCAGGGTGGCAAGCGTGGATACATCGGCCAGCACCAGTTTCGGCTGGTGGAAGCTGCCGATCAGGTTTTTGCCCCAGCGGGAATTGATACCGGTTTTGCCGCCGACGGAACTGTCCACCTGCGCAAGCAGGGTGGTGGGGATCTGAATGAAATCGATCCCACGCAACAGCACGCTCGCCGCAAAGCCGGTAATATCGCCCACCACGCCGCCGCCCAGCGCGATCAGCGTGGTGCTGCGGTCCGGTTTCTGCTCAAGCAGCGTGTTGAGCAGCCCGCCGAACGTCTCCCAGCTTTTCGTTTGCTCTCCCGGCGGCACGATGGCCGAGCGGCAGCGAATGTTTTTTGTCTCCAGCGCGCCGGTAAGCCGGTGCAGGTAAAGCCGCGCCACGGTCTCATCGCTGACGATCAGCGCGCTGCCATTTTTAAGCAGCGGCGCGATATATTCCCCCGCTTCTGCCAGCAACCGCTCGCCCACGACGATATCGTAGCTGCGGCTGCCGAGGCGTACGTGCAACATCTCAGGCATGCAGGGCCTTCTGCTGCAGCGCCTCGATAATGTGCTCGACGACGGTTTCGTGCGGTCCGGCATTACTGTCGATGGTGATGTCGGCCTCGGCGTAGACGGGATAACGCTCGTCCATCAGGCGGCTGAGCGTCGCGCTCTTGTCGCCACTTTTGAGCAGCGGCCGGTGGTCGCGGCGCGAGACGCGGTCAAGCAGCGTCTCGAGCCCGGCCTTGAGCCAGACCGAGATAGCTTTCTCACGGATGGCGCTGCGGATGGGCGGGCTCATGAAGGCGCCGCCGCCGGTGGCGATCACCTGCGGCCCGCCCGAAAGCAGCCGCAGCATGACGCGCTGCTCAAGGTCGCGAAAAATCGCTTCGCCGTAAATCTCGAAAATATCGGCGATCGAGCAGCCCGCCGCCTCGACGATCTCATTGTCGGAGTCGACGAAGGGCAGCGCCAGCTGCGCAGCGAGCCTTCTGCCCACGGTCGACTTGCCGGCGCCCATGAGGCCGACCAGCACGACCGGCCGGGATAACGGAAGAGGGGAGGAATCTGACATTTTTACTTGTATTCTCATGGGTACGAATTACGATAGAATATTCTGATTATAAGGGAAATGGCAAATGAAAGACAAATCGCGGGGCTCGAGACTGCCCGTCCTGATTCTGCTGCTGGCGCTGCTGGTTGCCGGCGGCGTAGCCAAGCTGATGACCACCGATATTCCCGGCCCCGGCAAGCCGGTCGAAAAGCCGCTCGATGCCAAGGCGTTCCTCGGCCAGAAACAGTAACAGCCCCTTACTTGACCAGTTTCTCGAGATGATGCTGGCCGAGCGGGGCGCTTCGGCCAACACGGTCGATGCCTACCGTCGGGATCTTGTTGATTTTATAGCATTTCTTTCCTCTCGTAAAACGACGGTGCAGCGCGTTTCCCGCGATATGGTCGAGGGGTTTCTTAAAACCCTGAGCCGGGCGGGGCAATCGCCGCGCACGGCAGCGCGCAAATTATCGGCCATCAGGCAATTATTCGCCTTTCTCTACAGCGAGAAACTGTGCGACGACAATCCCGCCGCTACGCTCGAAACGCCGCGGCTGGGCCGCCCGCTGCCCAAAACCCTGACGGTGAACGATGTGGCGGCATTGCTTGCCGCCGCCCGGGACGACACCTCTCCCAAAGGGTTACGCCTGCAGGCCATGCTGGAGCTGATGTACGGGGCCGGGCTGCGCGTTTCCGAGCTGGTATCGCTTACGCTGGCGGCATTGCAGGTGAAGGAGGGCGTTCACCGCGTTGATGCGGACTGCCTGATCATTCGCGGCAAGGGCAACAAGGAACGATTGGTGCCTATCCACGCGCGCGCGCGCGAGGCGTTGTCAAAATATATGGAAATCAGGCATGCATTTCTGCCAGGCGCCAGACACGAGGCAGCAAGCGCTTACCTCTTCCCCTACCACCGCGCCGAGGGGTATATCACCCGCCAGCAGTTCGGCGTCATGCTGAAGGAGTTGGCGGTGAAGGCGAATATCGACCCGGAAAAACTTTCGCCGCACACACTGCGCCACAGCTTCGCCAGCCATTTGCTGGAAGGCGGCGCCGATCTGCGCGTGATCCAGGAACTGCTCGGCCACTCCGATATTTCTACGACGCAGATTTATACCCATGTGGCGAGCGAGCGGCTTAAGAAACTGGTGGCGGAGAAGCATCCGCTGGCGAAAACATAACGCGAAGCCATCCCTTCATCATCAGCGGC
>JAGWLJ010000105.1 GCA_028873275.1 Pseudomonadota bacterium | reverse complement strand
CGATTTCCGTTGTGATGCCCGTTGAGCGGCGCTTTGCTGCTCTCTGCGGCCTCTGCTTTGTATTCTTCGTTACTGATCCGCAGATTGCTGACATCGGAAGTTATCCGGTTTACCAAGGCAATGATTTTTTTGGCATGCGCGGAAGCATGCTCATCTTTTTCTCCCGAAGAATGAGACCTGAAATCCACGAATTCGCTTTTCAATTGCTCCCGCTTTGGATGAAGGGTTTTGGCGAGCTGCCATGTAAAACCGGGCTGCGTCTGAATATCAGCGCGTAAAGTCTCAAAACGGTCTGCCCATTCTTCAAGTGTATGATCACGCTTTGCAGCATGCTGCGCTATGAATTCTTCATCCGGCGCAGCGGCGTATTGCCGTGCGATATCGACTAATTTCAGGCTGACGAGGCGTAGGCTATGCATCTTGGGATATTGCGGGTTTTCAACCATGAGTAGTGCCTCTGAAAGCTGGCGGGCCGTTTCCTTCAGTTTTTCTGCATCTGCGCGTAGTCTATCGGCAGCGGTTTGCGGCGCCGCTTCCGGTGCCTCACCGGGCGGTACAGCACCGTTAGAGGAGCCATTGGAAGTAGCGTCGACTACAATTTCCATATTTTCAGCGTTCATAATCACTCCTGCGTTTTTATGGGTTTTTTATTTTTTCATTAAATAAGAGTTACACTGCAACCGCAATGCCCGCAAGCATTTTGCAGGGAAGCTACCGGCAATGGTCCGCTAGCTCGGCAATAAGGAAAGGCTTAAACCCCTCTTTGTCCGCGTCGGCGAGGTGGGTTATCCTGGCGTCCTCTGTGATGATAATCCTTCGAGTGGTCACTCGGCGGACGCATTCGTTTCGTATGCGAGAAAGGCTGGCCGCTATATCCCTGGCCACGCGGATTCTTTAGCTCGTCGCCATTAGGATCATTATGGTTGGAGTTATCCGCCATTCTTTTTATTCTTATACATTGCTAAAAACCCCTGCAGGGCATTCTCCAGCATCCGGCTCTGCTTGAGCAGGAGGGGATGCTGCATGCCCATCAGGTGATTGCGGCAGGACTTGAGCGCGTCGCGGCACACCTGCGCCAGCATGTCGCACGGATCTTCCAGCACGGGGCTGAGAATGGAATCATCGTCGGCGCGGTGGCGGTAGTGGTAATGGAAGCGGCGCGGGCCCTTGCATTCCCCCATGGCCAGCGACACCCGCGTGACGATGTTCTGCAGGCTCTGCTGCCAGTACATCTGCTCCGGGTCGCGGCCCGGCGGGACGCCGCTTTCCAGGATGCGCAGGCAGGCGTTTTCCAGAGTCAGCAGCGCCAGCTCGAATTTGCGGTCATTAAGCGCAGCGGCAGCCGGTGCCGAGGAAGTCGGTTGCTTTTTTTGGGATTTCGTGCCAACAGAAGTGCTCATACGATCCACCTGCTGCGATATTTATTTCATTATAGCGCATCGATTGCCCGGAGGCCAGAGAATATGCTGAACCGCAAAAACCGTTCGTTAATTTTTGTATTGACAATGCTGCTTTTTCCCTCGGCCGCGCAGGCGGCGGTGATCACCAATCTCAGCGGAAAGCCGCAGGAAATCCAAGTAGGCGCCGGTGATGCGCCGCAGAAGGTGACCATCGATCCCAACGACACTTACCGTGCGTCCGGCGAGCTGGTGGTGCGTTACGCCGGGCACGAAACGCACATGGACGATAACGACGAGTACGTTATCTGGCCGGGCGGCGCCTTTGGGCCGCAGCGCAAGAATTCTCACGGCACGCTGGCGAAATAATCATGGCCGCAATCACGCATATCCGGGCTCGCGAAATCCTCGATAGCCGCGGAAACCCCACCGTAGAAGTCGATATCGCGCTGTCAGACGGCGCTTTCGGGCGGGCAGCGGTCCCTTCCGGAGCATCGACCGGCTCGCTGGAGGCGCTGGAGCTGCGCGACGGCGATAAGAAGCATTACCGCGGCAAGGGCGTCAGAAAAGCGGTCGCTCATGTCAACAACGAGATCGCCGATGCGCTGCTCGGCATGGAGGCGGAAGCACAGGCGAAGATCGATCAGGCCATGCTGGAGCTGGACGGCACGGAAAACAAATCGCGGCTGGGCGCCAATGCCATTCTCGGCGTATCGCTGGCGGTGGCGAAAGCGGCGGCGGATTCGGCGGAAATGCCGCTTTTCCGTTATGTCGGCGGCGTGGCGGCGCGGGTGCTGCCGGTGCCGATGATGAATATCATCAACGGCGGCGCGCATGCCGACAACAAGCTGGATATCCAGGAATTCATGATCATGCCGGTATCGGCGGAGAGCATGGCCGAGGCCGTGCGCATGGGCGCCGAGATCTTTCATGAGCTGAAACACCGCTTAAGCGAAGAAGGCCTCAACACCAGCGTTGGCGACGAGGGCGGCTTCGCGCCGAAAATCGCCAAGGCGGACGAGGCGCTGGCGCATATCATGCAGGCCATCGAAGGCGCCGGATACAAGCCCGGCAAGGATGTCGTGCTGGCGCTCGACGCGGCGGCCAGCGAATTCTACCATGACGGCAAATACCTGCTGGAAGGCGAGGGGAAAAATCTCGACTGCGGCCATCTGCTCAAATATTACGAAACGCTGGTGCGGCGCTATCCCATCGTTTCCATCGAAGACCCCATGGCGGAGGATGACCGGCTGGGCTGGAAGGAAATCACCGATCTGCTGGGCAAGAAAGTGCAGCTGGTGGGCGACGATCTCTTCGTCACCAACCCAGCGATCCTGGCCCAGGGCATCGAAGACGGGCTGGCCAACGCGCTCCTGGTCAAGGTCAACCAGATCGGCACGCTGACCGAAACGCTGCAGGCGGTGGAGATGGCGCACCGCGCCGGCTACCGCGCCGTGCTGTCGCACCGCTCCGGCGAAACCGAGGACGCCACGATCGCCCACCTGGCGGTGGCGACCAATTGCGGCCAGATCAAAACCGGCTCGCTCTCGCGTTCCGACCGGCTTGCTAAATACAACGAGTTGATCCGCATCGAGGAGGAACTCGGCGCGGCGGCGCGCTATGCCGGCAGCAGCGTTCTGGCGTAAAACGGCGGCGTTTCGCCGCGTTTCGTAGCATTTCGGATACGTTTCGCAGTCGTTTCGCTGCGTAACGATGCGGTTTCGGCAAGGTTCGACGCGTTTCGATAGCGTTTCGTATCACTTCTTTGCCGGGTTTCGTCTTTTTTGCGTCCAAAAACGAGCGGCGTTTTTTGGGGATTTATAAGGTATTCCAGCCCATTGCAGAAATTCCGCCTGCTTTCCCGCGGGTTTTGCGCCGTGACATTGTGTGACATTCCTGAGCGGCGCCTGTGGAAACTCTCCCGAAAGCATAAGGCCGCGGGCCGGGAGCGGGAAGGGGGAATTACTCCCTCTCCCTCAGGGGAGAAGGAGTATAGTGCGGCGCAGTTTATGCTTTTCAAACTTCATCAATTACATTATTTTGGATGGTTATATGGCCAGATACGCTCTATCTTATGATACGCAGCGCCCCTTCGTTACGCGGATGGGAAGACCGTTTCTGCTGGTATTCGTCATATTTTACCTGTGCTTCCATGCCGTTTCCGGCGAGCGCGGGCTGCTGGCGCTGTTTACCGAGAGCCGCCGCCTTGACGCGCTCAACGCCGAACTGACCGAGGTGAAATCCCGCCGCGCCGCCATCGAGCACAAGGTGCAGCGGCTGAGCGACAATTCGCTCGATCTCGACCTGCTCGACGAGCAGGTGCGCGCCGTGCTGGGCAAGGCGGGCAGGAACGAGATCATTTATTTCCCCCAATCCCCGCCGAATGGCGGAATCCGGTGATGATTTAATGGATACCGGTTCGTAACCGGATGAACAGGCGCGGGGCTGTGTTGCAATGCAGCAAATCCGGGCGCATTAAACGCTTGCAATACGTCAAAGTTTTGGTGTTTATAGCGGTATTCTGCTATAGTGAAGGAAACGCCAATGCCCAAGGCCGCAAGCACTAAAATCATCGATATGCAGGACACACGTTCCAAGGCAGTAAGCAGGGAGTTGCTGCTCAAGCTCTACCGCGACATGCTGCTGATCCGCCGCTTCGAGGAGAAGGCGGGGCAGCTCTATGGCATGGGGCTGATCGGCGGCTTCTGCCATCTTTATATCGGGCAGGAGGCGGTGGTGGTGGGCATGCAGAGCTGCATCACGCCCAAGGACGCCGTCATCACCAGCTACCGCGACCATGGGCATATGATCGCCTGCGGCATGGACCCCAAAGGCATCATGGCGGAACTCACCGGCCGCGAGGGCGGCTTCTCCAAGGGCAAGGGCGGCTCGATGCACATGTTCTCGACGGAGAAGCATTTCTACGGCGGCCACGGCATCGTCGGCGCGCAGGTGCCGCTGGGGACGGGTATCGCCTTCGCGCATAAGTACCGCGAGAACGGGGCGGTGTGCCTGACCTATTTCGGCGACGGTTCGGTCAACCAGGGGCAGGTGTACGAATCGTTCAATATGGCTTCGCTGTGGAAGCTGCCGGTGGTGTATATCATCGAGAACAACCAGTATGCCATGGGCACCAGCGTCCAGCGCAGCCATTCGACCACCGAGCTATACAAACGCGGCGAGGGCTTCGGCATTCCCGGAAAGCAGGTGGACGGCATGGATGTGCTGGCCGTGCGCGCCGCGGGCCTGGAGGCGGTGGAGCATGTAAGAAGCGGCAAAGGGCCGTTCCTGCTCGAGATGAAAACCTACCGCTACCGCGGCCACTCCATGTCCGACCCGGCCAAATATCGCTCCAAGGAGGAAGTGGAGGGGTATAAGACGCAGCACGATCCCATCGATACGCTGCGCACCGGGATGCTCAAGGAAAAAATCGGCGAGGAGGAGATCAAGGCAATTGAGGGGGATATTAAGAAGACTGTGAATGAGGCCGCCGAATTCGCCCAGCAGAGCCCGGAGCCGCCGGAGGGCGAACTGTGGACGGACGTGACGGTATAGCCAATGTCACGTTTCTATAATTCTTCCGAATCTTTTTTCGAGCGCGCCGAAAAAATGGCGCGGGAAGCCGATACCCAGGACGGCCTATTGTATATTGCAAAAGCGGCAAGACGGGTCAATGCCGTGCACAACATGGTGCGGGAGAATATGGCGAGTCTGCATCAGGAATACAAAGATCTGGGTTTCATGCCGCCAGGGTGGAATGATAAAATGGATACGCTGCGGGAAAAAGAGCGGGAATCCGGTTTCGCGGCGGCGGTTCTAAGCTGGCTTAATAACCAGGCCGTGGCGCTTTTCCTGGATGATGAGGGAAAGCCGCTTCCCTACGATGGCGAAAAAATGCGTCAATTTATCCGCGATGCAAAGGATGAATTGGTGCAGGACTGCGAAAAAAGGGGGAGCCGGCTCGTCTGCTTCTTTCCGTCGGAGGACGAGCGGCAAGTGGCTTACGGCACGTTCGAGAGCCTGATCGCAGCCTATTATGGCCACCATGTAGCGGCCGATACCATGATGAATATCGTGAGGTACCGCCCGACCGGCGCGCCGGCGCTGGCGCTGTCCGTTCAAAAAATGGCACCCATCCTGGAGCGCGAATGCGGCCTGACTTTCGAGAGGGAGGCCGGAGAATGGCTGGGATACTGATTCGCAAGAGGATAAGGAGCAGATAATGCCGCAACAAACCGTACGAGTCGCCCTGCGCGACGCCATGGCCGAGGAAATGCGCCGCGACGAGGAAGTTT
>JAGWLJ010000104.1 GCA_028873275.1 Pseudomonadota bacterium | reverse complement strand
TTCGTGCTCCTGATCCTGCATTTCGGCAGGCTCGACCGCACACTGATGGTGATGCTATCGCTGCCTTTCGGCCTGATTGGCGGCGTGTGGATGTTGTACCTGGCAAACTATAACTTTTCTGTCGCGGTGGCGGTGGGCTTTATCGCGCTGGCCGGTATCGCCGTCGAAACCGCTGTGATCATGCTGATCTATCTTGACCAGCAAGTGCGATACTACCCGCCTGGCAACCTAAAAGAATTATTTGACGCGGTAATGGGCGGCGCGGTGCTGCGTGTCCGCCCCAAGCTGATGACAGTATCGGTGATTATCGCCGGTTTGCTGCCCATCTTCTTCACCGAAGGCTTCGGCTCGGATGTGATGCGCCGCATCGCCCTGCCTATGGTCGGCGGCATGGTCACTACCACGCTGCTGACGCTGATCGTCATCCCGGTGGTGTATTACATTTATGAGGGAAGAACATTTGTACGGCGCTAGGCAATATAGCTTACACGGAAACATGGCATCCATTGCGGATATAGGATATAACCCCTTCAATAGAATGATAGATACGAGAATGGTTGTGAGGGCATGTGCGACATCTTTTACTTCTTTCACTGGCATTAATGGCCTTAAGCGGCTGCGCCTCCATCAAAGAAACACCGGCACCTGTCATGCAGACCGCCGAGCAATATTTCGCCCGCAGGCTGGACGATGCAGGGCTAAAATCATTTATCGAGCAGGCAACAGGCAAACCGGCCTCCGGCACATGGGACGCGCAGCAACTGACGCTGGCGGCGCTGTATTTCAATCCCGACCTCGACGTAGCGCGCAGCCAGTGGGAAGTAAGCAAGGCGGGTAAGATCACTGCCGGGCAGCGCCCGAACCCAAGCGTCAGTATCACTCCGAGCCATGACGCTACTCAGCCCAGCCCGTGGTTTTTTGGCCTGGATATCAACCTGCCCATCGAAACGGCGGGCAAGCGCGAGTTGCGCGTGGAACAGGCCGAACATCTGGCCAGCGTCGCCGAGTATCAGGTGGGAAGCGCGGCATGGGCAGTGCGTAGCCGCGTGGTGAATGCGTTGATCGATGTGGTAGCGGCGGATACATCCGTTGCGCTTTACCGGCAACAGGCGGACGCGCAGAAAGCAGTGCTCGATGTATTCAGTGAGCGCACGGCGCAAGGTCAGCTTCCCTCGGTGACCGCCAGCCAGGTGCGCGTGGCATATCAGCAGACATTGCTGGCCGAAAAAGAAGCGGCGAAGCAGGCGGTGGAGGCTAGAGCGCGGCTGGCTGCTGCCATCGGCGTATCGCTTACGGCGCTGGATAGCATAAAAATCGATCCGGACGGACTGGAATTGCCATCTGCTGCTGTCGTGGATAGGCCATCTGCGCTCAAAGTGCATACAGGGCTGATGGCGGCGCTGGCCGAATACGAAGCCGCTCACAGCGCTCTGCAGCTGGAACTGGCCAAGCAGATGCCGGACATTAATCTCGGCCCCGGCTATAGCTGGAACAAGGATGGCAACGCCTTCAGGCTGGGGCTGTCGATTACGTTGCCAGTGTTCAACAATAACGAAGGCCCGATTGCCGAAGCCGTTGCCAAGCGCAAGCTGGCGGTGGATAAATTCAATGCAGCGCAAGCCGATATTATCGGCAGAATAGATGGCGCGGAAGCCAGCCTGAAAACCGCCAAGAGCAAGCTCGACACCGCCGACCGGCTGCTGGCCGCCCAGCAGGATAAGCTGAAACAACTCCAGTCCCAGCTGCGCCCTGCCGAAGCCAGCAAGCTGCCGCTGCTGCTGGCACAGTCCGAAATCTATACCGCCGCCATCGCCCGCCAGGATGCGTTGGTGCAGGTGCTTAAAAGCAAAGCCGCGCTGGAAGAAGCGCTTGAACAGCCGCAATTTGGCAGCGCGTTCGATGCCAGCGCCTCGCGCCAGCCGCCGCGACCGGAGGGGCAATGAAAAAACTGCTTTTGCCCTTTGCCTTGATTGGCATTGCCGCCCTTGGCGTGTGGGGATTCATGGAAGGCCGCCACGAGGTGGCGATGGAGGCGCTGCGCGAAAAGCCTATCGACTTTCCGCCGCGCATGGTGGAGGAAAACGAGCAGCATCTGGTAAGCCTCAGCGATGCCGACAAACTGGCGGGCGGTATCGTAGTGGAAGAAATATCGCCGCAGGCCGTGCCTGCCTCAGCGCTGGTGTGGTGGGGCGAAAAGGCATGGGTGTATGCGGAAACCTCGCCGGGTAAGTTTCTCAAAACCGCCGTCACCATCAAAAAATTTGAGCAAGGGCATTACGAGGTAGAGGGCGTATCTTCGCCAGCGCGTATTGTGACGCAAGGCGCACAGCTGTTGCTCTCCGAGGAAGAACGCGGATCCATCGAAGTTGGCGAGGATGATAAGTGATGCTGCGCGCCATTATTTCCTTCTCGGTCAGGCATGCAGGCGTAGTGGCGGGGCTGGCCGTCGCCGCCTTGATCTATGGGTTCTTTAGCCTTGGCAAGGCGCAGTATGACGTGTTTCCCGAATTCGCACCGCCGCAGGTCACCATTCAGACCGAAGCGCCGGGACTGTCACCAGAGCAGGTAGAAACGCTAGTCACCCAGCCGATTGAAAACGCCGTCAATGGTGTATCGGGCATCGAATCACTGCGCTCGTCGTCGATTCAAGGACTTTCGGTCATCAAAATTAATTTTGATCCCAAGAGCAATATTTACCTGAACCGGCAGGTCGTTGCCGAGCGTCTTTCGACTTTGGCAACCCAACTGCCGCAGGGCGTACAGCCACCGGTGCTGACGCCGCTGACTTCCTCCACCAGCATCGTAATGATGATCGGCCTGAGTTCGGAAAGTAAATCGCTGCAGGATATCCGCACGCAGGCCGATTGGGTAGTGACGCAGCGCCTGCTTGCCGTGCCGGGCGTGGCGAAGGTCGCGGTATTTGGTGGTGAAGTCAGGCAGCTGCAGATTCAACTCAAACCGGAACAGCTGACGCGCTATAATCTCTCGATTGCCGAAGTCATTGATGCTGCGCGCCGCGCCACCGGCGTGCAGGGCGCGGGCTTTATCGACACGCCAAACCAGCGCATTGTGCTGCAAACCGAAGGCCAGTCCGCCACCGCCAAGGCGCTGGCCAAAACCGTGCTGTTGCGCGGCAGCGGTGAAGCCATTGACCTTAATATCACGCTGGGGGACGTAGCAACCGTTGCCGAAGGCACGGAGCCGCGCCTGGGTGCGGCGGGCATCATGGGTAAGGAAGGCGTGGTGCTGCTAGTATCCTCGCAATACGGGGCCAATACGCGCGAGGTGACGCATCAGGTAGAAAAGGCGCTGGATGAGCTTGCGCCTTCCTTGAAGGCAGCCGGTATTACCCTCACTCCCGACCTGTTTCGTCCCGCCAATTTCATTGAAACCGCCATCGGCAATATCAAATCCGACCTGCTGATAGGCGCGGCGCTGGTGGTGATCGTGCTGTTTCTTTTTCTAAGCCATATCAGAAGCGCTTTAATCTCGGCCACGGCTATCCCGCTTTCGCTGATTGCCGCCGTCGCCGTGCTGAATCAGTTCGGATTTACGCTCAACACCATGACGCTGGGCGGGCTGGCGATTGCCATTGGCGCGGTGGTGGATGATGCCGTCATCAATATCGAAAACATCTTGCGCCGCCTGCGCGAGAACCGCCGCCAGCAGTTAGGCCAGTCGCGGCTACGGACAGTGCTGGAAGCGACGCTCGAAGTGCAGAGCGCCGTGGTGTTCGCCACCTTTGCAGTCATTCTCGTCTTCCTGCCGTTGCTCACCATGTCGGGGCTGGGCGGCAGGCTGTTTGCGCCGCTGGCCGTCGCCAATATTGCGGCGATGCTGGCTTCGTTGGTCGTGGCGCTGACCGTCACGCCCGCGCTGGCCATGCTGCTCATACACGATAGCGAAACCAGCGAATCGCGCTTTGCCGCCTGGCTTAAAGCCCGCTATGCCGCGATGCTGGTTGCCATCAGCCGTGCGCCGGGCAAGATGCTGATCGGCGTAGGGGTGCTTTTTCTTAGCAGCCTGATTGCACTGCCGTTTTTTGAGGCTAAATTTATCCCCGAACTGCGCGAAGGGCATTTCATCGTGCATATGTCGGCTATTCCCGGCACGTCACTGGAGGAATCCCTGCGCATCGGCAATAAGGTGACGGAAGGACTGCTCAAACTGCCTTTCGTGCGCTCGGTCTCGCAGCAGGCAGGACGTGCGGAAAAGGCCGACGATACGTGGGGAACGCATTACAGCGAATTCGATGTCGATCTGAAACCGCTGAAAGGCGAGGAAGCGGAAGCATCGCAGTTTGAAATCCGCAAGGTGCTGGCACAATTCCCCGGCGTGAATTTCGCGGTCAAGCCATTCCTGACCGAGCGCGTTGAGGAAACGCTTTCCGGTTATACAGCGGAAGGCGTGCTCAATATCTATGGGCTGGAACTCGATACCATCGACAAGCTGGCGGCGCAAATCATGCCGATGGTGCAGGCCATGCCGGGCGCGGCCAATGTGCAACTGCAATCGCCGCCCGGCACGCCACAGCTTACCATCTGCTTGAAGCCGGAAACGCTTTCCTACTATGGGCTGGATGCGGTCGATGTGCTTTCCGCCATCCGCGTCGCCTATGAGGGCGAAACCGTGTCGCAGGTCTACCGCGGTAACCAGGTTATCGATGTCAGCGTGGTGCTTGCACCGGATGCCCGCCGAAGCGTGACGCAAGTCGCCGATCTGCCTATCAAAACGCCATCCGGTTCCATTATTCCCTTATCAAAACTGGCAGAGATCGGCATGTCGGCGGGGCGCTATGTCGTGCTGCGCGACGGCGCGCGCCGCGTCCAGACCATCACCTTCGATGTCGGCGGCAAGGAATTAAGCGGCTTCATCGCCGAGGCGCAGAAAAAGATTGCCGAGAACAGTACCTTTCCGCCCGGCAGCTACATCGCCTTCGAGGGCGCGGCGGAAGCGCAAGCCAAGGCGCAGCGCGACCTGCTGGTCAATAGCGGACTGGCCGGGCTGGCCATTATTGCGCTGCTGGCTATTGTCATGGGCAATGGCCGCAATCTCGGCCTGATCCTGCTCAACCTGCCTTTTGCGCTGGTCGGCGGCGTTCTGGCCGTGGTGATGACTGGCGGCATGCTGACGCTCGGCGCGCTGGTCGGCTTCGTGACGCTGTTTGGCATTAGCTTACGCAACTCGGTGATGATGATGTCGCATTTCGAGCATCTGGTGCTTGCCGAAGGCCAGCAATGGAACATGCAGACAGCTCTGCGGGGCGCATCCGAACGCCTGCTGCCCATCCTGATGACGGCGCTGGTGACGGCGCTCGGCCTGCTACCGCTGGCCATCGGCTCCGGCGACCCCGGACGCGAGATCGAAGGCCCAATGGCCATCGTCATTCTCGGCGGGCTGGCTACTTCTACCTTGCTCAATCTCTTCGTCCTGCCGGGGCTGGCATGGCGGTTTGCTCGTTTCATACAACGGGAAGATGATTAAGATTCTGGTTTCACTCCACGGCCTTAAACCTTCACGCACATGCCATCAACCCACGCGGGAGGGGGCAGGCGCAATACTGCCCTCTGTAGCTATTTTGCGCCGCCGCCGTACCACAGAGAATTTTAGTTAGCAGGTGCTAAGGCTAGCTGGACGCAGTAAACCAAATCGGGAACAGGCTGTTTTTACAACTTGTTGATATTATTGGGCTATAAAAAGCCGTACTAGTTTTGCCAAGTCAACAGCTCGCAGAGAAAAACGCCTCTCTT
>JAGWLJ010000103.1 GCA_028873275.1 Pseudomonadota bacterium | reverse complement strand
CGCGGGGCAAGCAAGGGCGAGGGATTGGGCAACCAGTTCCTGTCGCATATCCGCGAAGTCGACGCCATCATTTATGTGCTGCGCTGCTTCGAGGATGGCGACATCACGCATGTCGAAGGCAGCATCGATCCGTTGCGCGACGCTGATATCATCGAGACCGAGCTGGCGCTGGCCGACTTGGAGAGCATTGAGAAGCGTCTGCCTAATGTGCAGAAGAAAGCCAAGGGCGGCGACAAGGAAGCCGCCGAACAGGCAGCGCTGATGGAGCGCGTGCTCAAGGTGCTGAACGAGGGAAAACCCGCCCGCACTGCCGATGCCGATGCGCGCGCGCTGAAAGCCCTGCAGCTGCTGACCTCCAAGCCGGTCATGTATGTCTGCAATGTCGATGAAGATTCAGCGGCCACCGGCAATGCGCTCTCGGCCAAAGTGGAAGAGATGGCAAAAAAGCGCGGCGCGCCCTGCGTGGCAATTTCTGCACGTATCGAGGCGGAAATCGCCATGCTGCCCAGTGACGAGGAGAAAAAGGAATTCCTCGAGTCGCTGGGGCTCAGGGAAACCGGGCTTTCGCGCATTATCCAGGCCGGCTATCGGCTGCTCGACCTGATCACTTACTTCACCGTCGGCCCCAAGGAGGCGCGCGCCTGGACCATCATGCGCGGTACGGCGGCGCCGCAGGCGGCAGGCGTCATCCATACCGATTTCGAGAAGGGCTTCATCCGCTCTGAAACCATTTCCTATAACGATTACGCCGCCCTCGGCGGCGAGCAGGGAGCCAAGGAAGCCGGAAAATTCCGCTTGGAAGGCAAGGAGTATGTGGTACAGGATGGAGACGTGCTGCACTTCCGATTCAATACGTAAGCATGATTCCTTTTCGCCGCAAGCGCGACCGCGAGCCCACGCCGTCCTGGATCAAATGGCTGTTGATCGGCTTCGCCATCATGGCCGTTATCGGCAACCTGCGGCCCAACAGCAAAGTGCATGAGAGTTTCCAGAACGCCTCGCACGCCCTGAATCCAAAAAACCTGCTGCATACCGAAGACATCAAAAGCAAGATGTTTCCGACTTCCGCCACGCTGCGCGCCGAGGATGTCGATCCAGGACAGGGGGAACCGGCAGTCTGCGGGCAGCAGGTGAACATCACCTTCGACACTTTTGCTGACGATAAGGCTCTCACGGGAAAAAATACCTCGCTGGCTTTCCGCATCGGCGATCACAGCGTCGCTCCGGCGCTTGAGCAGGGAGTAATCGGCATGAAGCCGCGTGGCCGGCGCAACCTGTTTGCCCCCGCTAGTATGGCCTCCGGCCTGAAATTGCCGCCATCGACTATTTCCGTGCGTTTCGAAGTGTGGCTGACCAGCGCCACACCTTACCTCCCCGATGCCGCCGCCAGCCATTACCGCATTATTTCCGGGTCGGCCGCTACCGGTCCTGCCATCGCCTGCGGCGAGACCGCGCATGTGCATGTCACGCTGTGGAGCGTAGACGGCAAAAAGCTGTTTTCTACCAAAGACCAGAAGCCTCTGGACCTCACTCCCGGAAAATCGGAGGTCTTCCTTGGACTTGAGCAAGGTGTCATCGGCATGCCCGCCGGCGGCACACGCACGCTGATCGTGCCGCCGGCCTTCCAGAAAACCATGAATGGCAATGCGCCTGCCACGGATTTTCCCTTCCCGAAAAACCAAACAGTGCTTGTGGATGTAGAGGGAGTGCCTTAAGTACAGAAGCCTTCGTCATTGTAATCGGAAAAAACATGTCACTTATCGCCTCCCGCCTCTCCCGGGTTAAACCCTCACCTACCCTCGCTGTCACCGCCAAAGCCGCCGAACTCAAAGCCGCCGGCAAGGATGTCATCGGCCTGGGGGCCGGCGAGCCGGATTTCGATACGCCCGATCACATCAAGAACGCCGCCATCGAAGCGATCCGCCGCGGCGAAACCAAATACACGCCCGTGGCTGGAACCATGGCGCTGAGGAAAGCCGTCTGCGACAAGTTCAAGCGCGAGAACGGGCTTGAGTACACGCCGGCACAGATTGTGGTTGGCGCTGGCGCAAAGCAGATTATTTTCAATGCGATGCTAGCGACTCTTAATGCCGGAGATGAGGTTATTATCCCGGCACCTTATTGGGTATCCTACCCCGACATGGTGCTATTCGCCGAAGGTACGCCGGTCATCGTCGAGTGCCTGGAGAAAGACGGCTTTCGACTCAAGGCCCAAGCGCTGGAAAAGTCTATCACCCCAAAAACCAAATGGCTGATTCTCAATGGCCCCTCCAACCCGACCGGTGCCGCCTACAGCGAGAAAGACCTACGCGTCATCGCTGATGTATTACTCAAGCATCCGCATGTAAGTATTTTATCTGACGATATTTATGAGCACCTGCTCTATGACGGTTTTACCTTTGCCACCATCGCCCAGGTCGAGCCGGGACTGCATGAGCGCACGCTGACCGTCAACGGCGTGTCCAAGGCCTATGCCATGACCGGCTGGCGCATCGGCTATGCCGGCGGACCCAAGGCGCTGATCGCCGCCATCTCTGACATCCAGTCGCACAGCACCTCCAACCCCTGCTCGATCAGCCAGGCGGCGGCGCTGGCGGCACTGACCGGCCCGCAGGATTTCCTGCCCGAATGGCGAAAGAGCTTTGCCCACCGCCGCAACCTGGTCGTGGAAGGCCTTAATGCCATCCCCGGCCTGCGCTGCCTCAAGCCCGAGGGCGCGTTTTACGTGTTCCCCGGCATGCAGGGCCTGATCGGCAAGAAAACGCCGGGAGGAAAGCTGATTGGGGGCAGCATGGATTTCTGCGATTATCTGCTGGAGCATGCGCTGGTAGCGGCGGTCGCCGGCAGCGCCTTCGGCATGGAAGGCTATTTCCGCATCTCCTACGCCACATCGGAAAAACTGCTGACGGAGGCGGTGGCGCGCATCGGCAAGGCGTGCGCTGAATTACGTTAAGCGTTTTGCGATCTACTCCAATACCGTAACATAACGATATCAGCGCCGAGCGTCGATAAAGCGGCGGATGGCTGTGATGTCATTGTCCAATACCTCAAAGCACTCATTCCTCTGCAGCAGATCGGCCAGATGCGCGGGCAGCGGCGGATGGACGCCGGTGGCGGCACGCACGGCGTCGGGGAATTTGGCCGGATGAGCGGTGGCCAGCACGACCAGCGGCGCCGAGGTGTCGCGACGGCAGCGCTGCCCGGCGGCAAGCCCGACGGCGGTGTGCGGATCGAGCAATTCTCCGGTGGCGCGGTACGTGTCGGCGATGGTTTTTTTAGTATCTTCGTCGCTGACCGCCCCGGCGGTAAACTGCGCCTTCAACCGGTTCCAGGCCAGCGGCGACAGGGCGAGCTTCCTGTCCCTGCGGAACCCCTCCAGCATCGCCGCGATGGCCTTGCCGTCATGGTTATAGAGATCGAACAGCAGCCGCTCGAAATTGCTCGATACCTGGATGTCCATGCTGGGGGACAGGGTCTGCGCCACTTCGCCCATCCCGTAGGTGCCGGTATCGAGACAGCGGGTGAGAATGTCGTTGCGGTTGGTGGCGATGATCAGCTGGTCGATGGGCAGACCCATGCGGCGCGCCATATAGCCGGCGTAGATATCGCCAAAATTGCCAGTCGGCACAGCGAAACTGACTGCCCGCGCCGGCGCGCCCAGGCGGAGCGCGGCATAAAAATAATAGACGATCTGCGCCAGGATGCGTGCCCAGTTGATGGAATTGACGGCAGTCAGGCGGTGATTCTGACGGAACTCAGCATCGGCGAACAGGGCTTTGACGATGTTCTGGCAATCGTCGAACGTGCCTTTGACGGCGATGTTATGGACATTCTTATCCGGCACCGTGGTCATCTGCCGCCGCTGCACCTCGGAGACGCGGCCGGCCGGATGCAAAATAAAAATATCCATATTGGCGCGGCCGGCACAGCCGGCGATGGCTGCCGAACCGGTATCGCCGGAGGTGGCGCCGATGACAGTCAGCCGCTCGTCTTTTCCAATAATATGCTCGAGCAGCCTACCCAGGAACTGCAAAGCAAAATCCTTGAAGGCCAGCGTGGGACCGTGGAATAGCTCCAGCAGGAAAGTCTGCGAATCGAGCTGCTTGAGCGGCGCAACAGCGGCATGAGAGAACGGCTTATAGGCATCGGCTATCATCGCCTCCAAGGCTTCCGGCGCGATGCCCTCGGCGAAGCGGGAAATAATGGCAAAGGCCAGCTCCGGGTAGGACAGCGCCTGCATAGCGGCAATTTCTGCCATGGAAAATTCGGGGATATGATCGGGCACATAAAGCCCCCCATCGGAAGCCAAGCCGGCCAGTACGACTTCTCTGAAAGTAAGCGGCGTCGGCGCACCGCGGGTGGAGAGGTAAGAAATAGCCAATCTTAATCCTTTTTAAAAATTTTGTTTTTATTATAATAGGGTACAGTTTAATGTAAGATTTTGAGCAGAGGCAAGAAAGATCATGGCACTTTGGAACCGCTTCATCAAAGAAAAAGCGTCAGCGCCCACTGCCGATTCCGCTTCGGCCATTCCCCTTACTAGAGAAGAACGGCAGGCATTCGAAGAGGTTTTTGCCGAGATGGGTAAGAAAATCCAAACCGCCTATACCGCACTCGATAATACCCACAAATCGCTTTTTGATGAGTATTTCCGCGGCGGACAACCCATAAAAATCACCTTCAAGGTTAAGCAGGATCAGGATATCGGGAAAGCGCAAGCTGCCTTAAGCGCTCTATTATTTTCCGGAAAGGCGCCTGACCACATTAGAAAACAGGAGATTACCTATAGCATTACACGTGAGGAAATGGAGCAATGGCATAAACTCGCCCAGCGCGCATCCGATGCTCGGCCGCTACCTTACGGACACGAGGCCATGGGAATATTTGAAACCACACGTGCGTGGAATTTCACTCCTCCTGCAGGACTCGGAGAAAAGAATATTCTGGAATGGAAGCATCCCCGGCTGGAATTAAAAGAATCACTAGAAAGTGATCAGCGAGAGGCTATAAAAAGCTCCTTATTGGCATGCGATAGAGATACATTGCTCGAAGCCTTTGATAAAGCGTTCAAGGCGCGCGTTCGCGGAAAAAAGGACGGGCACATTGTAAGCATTCTCGAACAAGCCTATTTTGCCATAGCTGACAAGCGCAGGCTGCGCGATGAAATATTTATGCCTTCCGATAATACATCCCAAACATCACCATCGCGATAATCGCCAGGGAGAACCACGTCACGGCATAGCCCAGGTGGTCGTTGCGCAGGCGGATTTTGCCGTCGCCGGGAATGGGGTATACGCCGGGCTGGGCGGGGCCTACCGCTTCGACGACCACGGGAGTAAGCGCCAAACCGGTGGCCTCGGACATGGCCGGGATATCCTCATAGAACCACAAATTCTTCTCCGGGTGATTTTGCAGGGAAAAAAGACGTTTCACCCGAGCCGGGCGGATGATGCCGGTGATAGTCTGCACCCCCTGCGGGCGGCTTTCCTTATCCGGCGGCGCGAAACCGCGATTAACGAGAATAATGCGGCCGTCATCCTCCAGCCTGAATGGCGTCAGCAGAAAAAAACCGCTGCCCTCCCCTTCCCTCGCCCCTGCCATGCGCAGGGTTTTGTCATGGATAAAGCTGCCGGTCAGCACGACGTTGCGGTAATCCAGCCCGTTTAAATCTTGCGGCAACGTTCCCAGCGCCGGTTTGGCCTGCGCCTCTTTGATATCCTCGATCAGGGCGTTTTTCCATTGCAAACGCTCGATCTGCCAGATACCAAGCGACG
>JAGWLJ010000102.1 GCA_028873275.1 Pseudomonadota bacterium | reverse complement strand
TCAGCGGATCCTTGGGATATTTTTTGGTGAAAGCATCGAAAGCCGCCGCCGCGTCCTCATATTGCGTCTGATTCAGCAGGCGGAAAGCATAATTATAATGTTCGCGCGGAGTGGCGAAATTCTTATTCTTGTTATCATTGACAGGAAGGCGAAGCACCCCGTCGCCACCGCTGGTTTGGCCTTCCTGTTTCGGAGTACCTTTATCAGTGGGAGTGGGAGCAGGAGCAGTGGCCTCATTTTTTGCCTCAGGCGACGGTGCCGCGGCGGCAGCGGGTTTGCCCAGTTCGCTCAGGCGGAAATCCGTGTCTTTTTGCAATTTTTCCAGATTTTCTGAAATTTTCTTGACCTGGAAATCGTTCTCCTCGACCTTGCCGCGCAGGTCGCGCAGCGCATCCTCGATAGCGCTCAGGCGAACTTCCAACTGCGCCGATCCCCCCGCCGGAATACTGGCCGCATTATTATCTCCCACGACAGGGGCGTTGCTGCCGCGTGCCACCTGGCGTTGTAACAGCGTCACGTCATGCTCGATGCGGTCCATGCGCTGCATTACCGCCTGATTATCTTCAGCCTGGGCCAGCGCCAGTGAAGAAGGCAGCAGCAATAAGGTCAGGAAGGGAAGGAGTCGCTTGTTCATAGGACTGAAATCTCCGGTCAGAAGCGCTGCGAAGATATAAAAAAATGGCAGATGTTTCCAGCGGCTTTTGATAAAAAATTCGCCCCGCCCGGAGGATTCCGAAGCGGGGCGAAAACGGTCAGGTGTTATATAGTATTACGGATTGGTGACCACGGTAACGGCGCGGCGGTTCTGGCTCCAGGCCGATTCGTCGTTGCCGATCACAGCCGGGCGCTCCTTGCCGTAGCTGATGGTGGAGATGCGGCTGGCAGGAATGCCGAGGCCTACAAGGTATTTCTTGGCGGCCGCCGCACGGCGCTCACCCAGGGCGAGGTTGTACTCGCGGGTGCCGCGCTCGTCGCAATGACCTTCAACCGTCACGTTGACGTTGGCATACTGCTTGAGCCATGCCGCCTGGCGCCCCAGCGTCTGCTGAGCATCGGCGGAGAGATCGGACTTATCCGTATCGAAGAAGACGCGATCGCCCACATTCTGAGCCAGATCCTGCTCGCTGCCCGGGGTCACGGGACCGCCGGCGGCACCACCGCCTTGTTTGCCGGACATGGAAGAGGGGGAAGTTTCGCAAGCGGCCAGCAGGAAGACCGCTGAAAGCACTGCCATGGATTTTACGAAAAGATTCATAAAGTTATCTCCTAAGCCAAAAAGGGTTCAATGCGAATAGACACCTGCGTTACCGGACAATGGCCGCATAGAAATGCCAAGTGCTATCAGTTAACGGAAGCCCGTCAGAAATCAATAAGGCCTTTGGCCAGCCTCATAAAAAGCGCATAGCTGTGCCATTACGGCAACAGTGGCGACCATGCCGGGTCGGATGCGTCCAGCGGGGTGACGATCTCGCGCTCGTTATAGCCGGTCACGTCGATGGTATGCAGCTTGGTCGGCTGACCGGGGCCATTCTGGCGGTGGAATACCAGGACGCGGCCGTTGGGCGCCCAGCTGGGGCCTTCCACCAGGTAACTTTGCGTCAGCAGGCGCTCGCCGCTGCCGTCGGGCCGCATGACGCCTATATAAAATGTGCCGCCGGACATCTTGGTGAAGGCGATCTGGTCGCCGCGTGGGGACCAAACCGGCGTGCCGTAGCGCCCATCGCCGAAGCTGATGCGCTGCACGTTGCTGCCGTCCGCGTTCATCACGTAAAGCTGCTGCGATCCGCCGCGGTCGGAGTTGAAGACAATGCGGCTACCGTCGGGCGAGTAGGACGGCGAGGTGTCAATGGTGCCGATGCCGCTGGTGATCTTCGTCATGCGTCGGCCGCCGAGATCCATGCGATAGATCTGCGTGCTGCCGCCCTCGGCGATCGACATGACGATCGAATTGCCGCTACTGGAAAAACGCGGAGCGAAGGACATGCCCTGGAAAGTTCCCAGAGATTCCTCGCGGCCGGTCTGCAAATCGCGCAGATAGACGCGCGGCTGCTTGCCGGCATAGGACATGTAGAGGATTTCCTGCGTATTGGGAGAGAAGCGCGGCGTCAGCACCAGGAAGCGCCCATCGGTCAGGAATTTATGGTTCTCGCCATCCTGATCCATGATGGCCAGGCGCTTGGTGCGGTGCGTTGCCGGGCCGCTTTCGGCCACGTAGACGATGCGAGTGTCGAAATAGCCGTTTTCGCCGGTGATACGCTTATAGATGGCGTCGGCCATGATATGGGCAATGCGCCGCCAGTTGCTGCTGAAAGTGTTATACTCCTTGCCGAGCATCTGCTCTTCGCCGTAGACGTCCCACAGGCGGAAATCGACGCGCAGCTTGCCGCCTTCTTCGGTGACCGAACCGGTGACCAGCGCTGCCGCGCTGATTTGCCGCCAGTCGGCGAAGCGCGGCGCTGTTGTCTGCGCCGTGATTTTCTCAATGAAGGAGCTCTGGGGCAGGGGGCGGAACAGGCCGGAGCGTTCCAGGTCGGCTGAAACCACCCGCATGATATCGCTGCCGGTGCTGCCGCCCGGAAGATCGGGCAGGGCGATCGGCATCGGCTCGACATGCCCCTGCGTGATGTCGATATGCAGCGTGGCATGGGCGGAAACAGAGTATGATATTTCTACCAAAAAAAATAATATGATGCACAATATACGCATACCGATTTTCCTTATAACGAGTTGGGATTCGCCCGAGCAACGGAGGATACTCTAATCCCCGTTTCCCGACCAATGCTGGTCATGATTGCATTAATCTGCACCTTCAACATTCTTTGTTCATCAGGAGAGCCGAACCATTCAGGGTTTTGGCTGATCTTATTTGCCACTCCATACAATATTTGTGCAATTCCCTGCACCTTCTCTTCTGAAGCTCCTGGCCGGTTAAGGGAACGAATGCCTATTATTACATCTTCCATACTACAGCCAGCATCTGACATTGCGCGTCCTGCCTCATCCGAGGTGGCGTGTGAAGCAAAGCCAAATAATTTTTTAGCTACCTCCTTTGCCATACGGATGCTGGCCGGATCTTGAGAGAAAGGTGGTTCAGGAGGCATCTAAAGCAACATTTCTTTGGGGTCGAAGGTCAGTTCCATGTCATGCCAGGTCTGGTATTTTTCAGGCGGCAGGTTTTTAAGCGGGCTGCACTCGCGCACCGCCCGCATGGCGCTGTCGGCAGCGGCGCGAAAAAAGCTGTCGCTATTATAGCGGCCTGCACTGCCGTTGGCCAGTTCAACTTTCGTCACCGTGCCGTCCTGGCTAAGCTCGAGATGTAGCATTACGACCAGGTCCTGCGCATCTTTAGCGCCGATAGGCGGCACCCAGCAATGCGCAATCTGGCTACGAATGGCATCCTTCTCCGAAAGCGACATGGGCAGGTCCGGATTGTAATTATTGCTGATGCTCTTCGATGGCGACTGGCTGTTATCCTGCGCCGCTTTCTTGTTCTTGTCCTCGGTCTTTTTTTCTTTCTGCGCGGTTTCCTTGACGGCCTTCAGCACCGCCGCCAGGTCCTCATCCTTGGGTTTTTTCTTTATTTCTTTTTTAGTTTCCTCGGGCTTTTTCGGCTGCTCTTTTTTAGGCTCTTCTTTTTTAGGAATCTCTTTCTTGGGCTCCGGTTTGGGAGCCGGCTCCGGCGGAGGAGGGGGTGGCGGCGTACTGTCGGCAACCTTGACCGGTGGCGCTTCTTTCTTCTGCTGCGCTTCTTCTTTTTTAGGTTCCTGCGGCGGCGCGGGCTCGGACGGCTTGACGTTGGTAATGCCGGTGATGGGAAGCACCTCCACCGTGATGGCCATCGGCTCTTCCGGCGGCCTGGGCGACAGGAATGACGGCAGCCCCAGAATGGCTATGACAATGGCCAGTAGATGAATGATCGCGGAGTATACCCGCCCTTTGCGGCGCTCACGGTCATAATAGCGGGAGGGCTTACGCATCGGCGCGGCTATTTGTCTCTGCCTTCCGCAGCCGCGCCGGCCTCGGTGATCAGCGCCACCTTGTTGAACCCGGCGGCATTGATCTCACCCACCACCTGCATGACCCGGCCGTAATCGATGTTCTTATCCCCCCGCACGAAAATGCGCGTGTCCTTCTTCTGCCCGGCGATGGCTTTCAATTTGTTCTGCAACCCTTTGAGCGGCACCTGGGTTTTCTGGATAAAAATTCTGCCGTCAGCGGTGACGGATACAGAGAGCGGCTCGTCCTGCCCCGGTATGGCCGAGGATTTAGATTGCGGAAGATCAACGGTGACACCAGTCGTCATCATGGGCGCGGCTACCATAAAAATCACCAGCAGCACCAGCATGACGTCGACCATGGGCGTCACGTTGATTTCACAGAAAGGATCGGCGCGCCTGCGGCGCCGGCTGCTACTGTTGAGCTTAAGCGCCATAGATCAGCTCTCCAGCTGGCGGGAGAGAATGGTATCGAATTCGATGCTGAAATCCTCCAGCTTATTGGAAAACCGCGCCATCTCGCTGGCGAATTTATTATAGGCGATCACCGCCGGAATGGCCGCGAACAGGCCGATAGCGGTGGCGAATAGCGCCTCGGCAATGCCGGGCGCCACAGCCACCAGCGACGTATTCTTCGACATGGCGATTGAGTGGAAGCTGTTCATAATGCCCCATACCGTGCCAAAGAGGCCGATGAACGGTGCCGAGGAACCAGTGGTGGCCAGGAAACCCAGGCCGTTTTCCATTTGCTCCAGCTCGCGGCTGCGCGCCACCTGCATGACCTGGATGATACGCTCGCGCAGGTTGAGCTTGAGTCCCTGAGCAATCTGCGCCGTGGCGTTTTTGGAACGGAACCATTCCTCCATGGCGCCGACGAAGATGATGGCGATAGGATGATTCGCCCGCTTCTTGCTCTTTTCATAGAATTTATCCAGCGCTTCACTCGACCAGAAATCGTTTTCGAAGCGCAGCGTTTTGTTCTTGACCGAGCGGAACATGAACCATTTCTCAAAAATGATCGCCCAGCACCAGAAGGAAGCAAATAAGAGTAGCAGCATGACTGCCTTGACGACCATATCGGCCTGCATGAACATGCCAATGATGGAAAAATCGTGAATGGGCGCGCTGCCGGCGAGGGTGGCGGCGTCTACGCCTTGAACAGCGGTGGAAACGGGGGCAGTCATTGGCGCTCCTTTGTTAAAACATTTTCAGCATGGCCTTCCTGACCGTTTCCGGCAGCTTGGCGAGCTTGAGTCCCTCGCCGACAACGGCGAGCTTGACCTCGAGAGTGACGAGAGTTTCGTCGCCGCGGCGAATGGTTTGGCGCATGCTCATGCTGACCTTGCTTATATCGGTTAAGCGCGTCTCGATTGTCAAGAGATCATCCAGCATTGCCGGCTTGAAAAATTCGCATTCGCAGCGACGGACGACGAAAGCGATTTTCCGATCACGCAGCAACTCTGATTGGTCGATGCCCGTGAGGCGCAATGCTTCGGTGCGAGCCCGCTCGGCGAATTTAAGGTAATTGGCGTAATAGACGATGCCGCCGGCGTCGGTATCCTCGTAATACACGCGCACGGGAAAGGAGTGGATGCCTTTCATATTGAATCGGCATCCTCCGTATCCACCAGCGGCAACCCTCCCTCCATTGCCGGGGCTTTCATCCCCAGATGCCTGAAGCAGTTATGACTGAGTAAGCGCCCGCGCGGCGTGCGCTGGATAAAGCCGATCTGCAATAAATACGGCTCGATGGTTTCCTCGATGGCGTCGCGCTGTTCGGAAAGCCCGGCGGAAATCGTTTCAACGCCCA